>NZ_JBHUOR010000138.1:0-68035 GCF_042686175.1 Kurthia populi
TGGTAATTCCCAATTTGCGCATAAAAATAGAGAAGGTGATGTCAAATTCGACATCACCTTCTCTATTAAAGACTGGAATTTCTACTTATGTCCCAGCCTCTTTTTGGACTTGCGTTTCATTTTTTTCTATTTCTAGGTATAAAGTTCAGTTTGTCACGCTAACTTGTTAACTATTTACGAGTAGAAAGGTTTTAGAAGGGGAATTGTTGTAAATAGTTACTGTAAGGGGAGGTATTTTCATGACAATAGAAGAAGCAAAAAAATTTTATATGGCTTATGGTGGCGATGAATTAGTAATGGGACGAGAAGCAGTTCTTGATTACGCAGCTTTTCAACGTCTCGCAATTAGTTCAACAATTATTGAAGAATGGCGACAACAATTAATTGAAGAACGATTTAATCATTTTTTTGATGATGACTTGCTTATTTGGAAAAATCATCGAGATATTATTCGGAAAATGTTAGAAAGTACAGCACCACAAAAAGAAAATGCGGAGCGACTTGTTGCCGTAATGGAGCAATTACCTTCTGATCTTCAAGAAGATCAACGTTTAGCATTGATTGAAAATATGGTTGGTCGAAATGTTACAAATTGGGATGCTGGTGTGCGAGCAATTTGCATAAGTAATCCAGACCTTGCACCAGCGATGGACTCAATCGTAAAAAAGCTTGCAGATTTTAAAGGTAGCTATTATAAAGTAGATGAACGAAAAGATGAGCTTATGCGTACATACAAGCGTGTATATCGGCTTCATGCAAAGAAAAAGAGGTTATGGATATTTTAATATTTATTAATACTAGAATAGTATAGAAAAACGCCTCCAAATAAGATGTTTTATTTGGAGGCGTTTTTTCGTAAACATTATGAAGAGCTACAGCCCGACCCACAGCTAGAGCCACCGTCACTACCACAACTAGAACCACATGAATGATGATTACTGTCGTGATTTGAATGGTGAATTGTATCATGGTGATTAGTATCATTATCGTAATAATCAGTAGGTGCAATATAAGAACTATCGGTTCCGCTAGCTGTTGCAGTTACTTTCATTAAGCCAAGTGATTGCAAGGCAGTTTGCACAAGCTCTTCTTCTGTTAGCAATGATGCGAGTAATACGAAAAATAACACACCATTCATATTGTAACTATTACTATTTTTGGCAGTTAGAGGATTATATGAAAAAGCTGTATCAACGATTTTTTGGTGATTTTTTATGTCAGAAGAAGCTTCATTCCAAGCAGGATAAATAATTTGTTGTAAACGTTCTGCTACATAACGTACTTGTTCTAATGATAATTCATCACGTAAATACTGTTGTTGTAGACGAAGTAATTCTTCAGTAGAAAATGCGCGCTGCTGTCCAAAGTCGATTAATACTTGTTTGTCGATTGTATAGCTGAAGAAACTGCCCCATGTTAGATAACTGTAATCATTAATGGCAAAAAAAGAACTGTAAATGAGGTCAAAAAAAGCGCGTTCTTTTGGATTATTTGTTGGCTCTATATTAGGTGCGTGATGAATTAATTGATGTGGCCCTAATAATGTTTCGCTAAATGTTTGGTATTGATTGGTGAACATAATTGTTGTATGCCATAGTTCGTCTACGTGTTGACTGAACATAGGCACATTTTTAAATAAAGTACTTAAAAAGAGGAAACGCTGAAATTCAGCTTCTAATAGTGAGAATTCTTGATTTTTATCATTTGATTTAAGAAGTTTCTGGCTAGGTAAACGCGCGCTATCTTCGCTTATAAATCGAGCTTTGGAGGGCTGATGAAGTTGTTGAGCGTAAGCGTGTTGGACTTGCATCATTCTTTCGATGAAAAATGTATTTTGAGCCGTAGCATGTGTAAGTAAATCGAGGTCAGATGTATAGTGTGTTGTTGTGATAATTTTTTCAAAACGCTCATTTTTCCGTTTTTGCGATGCCGTTTTTGATGAATGGACGATTATACTAAGTAGCATAATAAAAATGACAATACCAATGAAAAAATAGAACATTTCATCACCTCTTTTTGTTATTTATTTAATTATATACTAACTAGAAATTTGATGCTTTATTGGATTTTTATCAATAAATATAATTTAACATTCAAATGTAGCGTGTATTCAAGCAATTCAATAGATAGTGAATATCTTTGTAATGCCTTCTAAGAGGTTATATTGCTTTTTTATGCTATGGTAGGAGTAATCAGGTAGAAAGGAATGATAAGATGTCATTCAACTTTAAAACAACATATACGGCATTACCGCCGACTTTTTTTCGTGAGGTAAGTGAAAATCGAGTAAAAGAGTCACAGATTATATTATGGAATAAACGCTTAGCAGAGGAATTGGATGTAGAAGATGAATATGCGAATACAGCGCTATTTGCAGGTGCACAGCCACGTGATTATATTACTCAAGCATATGCAGGACATCAGTTTGGTAATTTTACAATGCTTGGTGATGGGCGTGCCATGTTAATAGGGGAGCATGTTCATCAAAATAAACGTGTTGATGTGCAATTAAAAGGAAGCGGTCGTACGCCCTATTCTCGTGGCGGTGACGGCCGTGCAGGGATTGGTCCTATGGTACGAGAATATATTATTTCAGAAGCCATGAATGGATTGCGCATTCCTACAACGCGTAGTTTAGCCGTGACGACGACGGGATTACCGGTTTATCGTGAAGAAGTACAGCAAGGTGCGGTGTTAACGCGTATCGCTGCGAGCCATTTACGTGTTGGGACTTTTCAATATGCACGTCATATGGTTGATGAGCATGCTGTACGTGAGTTAGCAGATTATGCGATGGCACGTCATTATGCTTCTCTTGAAAAAGGAGACTATATTGGGTTCTTTCGTGCAGTGATGCGTCGACAAGCACAATTAATTGCGCAGTGGCAACTTGTCGGATTTGTACATGGCGTTATGAATACAGATAATATGACGATTAGTGGTGAGACAATTGATTATGGACCATGTGCATTTTTAGATGTGTTTCATGCGGATCAATTTTTCAGTTCAATTGATCAACAGGGGCGTTATCGTTACAGTCAGCAACCGGCAATTGGTGGATGGAATTTAACACGTTTTGCTGAGACGTTATTACCGTTGATTAATGACAATGAAGAGGTAGCAATTGCAGCGTTAGAAGAAGTATTAATGACGTACCCACAAGTATTTGGAGATGCCTGGCTAGCAGGTATGCGTGACAAGTTGGGCTTGGCTACTGCTCGCATGGAAGATCGTAATTTAGCAGAACAATTATTAAGTTGGATGGAAGCGAACCAAGCGGATTTTACAGAGACATTCCGCGCTTTATCGGAAGGAAAAGCCATTACAGGATTAGCAGAGTGGCAAAAGCAATGGGAGAAACGATTAGAAATAGAAGGAACAACAGTAGAAGCGGCGCAGCAATGCATGCGATGTGTTAATCCAGCGATTATTGCACGTAATTATTATGTGGAAGCGGCCATTCAAGACGCTGAAGCTGGCAATATGGATGCCGTTGAAATGCTAGTTGAGGCATTGCAAAATCCCTATGAAGTCAAAGAAACGCATCAACATTTCCGTACACCTCCTACTATGCAAAACCCATATGTAACATATTGTGGCACATAACAATTTCTTTCACTGTATGAAATCCGCTATAATAACAAAAAATGGATGTTGGAGGGACTGTATATGATGAATGCACGACTTGTTGAACCATATAAAGGACGATTATTAGAAGGCCCTGTTTGGGATGCGTCAGAGATGTGTTTACGTTTTGTTGATATTAAAAATAATTATTTGTACCGTTATACACCTGCAACACAGGAAAGTTCGAAATTGCCATTTAAAGAGGATGTGACCTTTGTCGCGAATACGGATACATCGTCACTACTTGTTACAACCCGAGATACGATTTGGTTTGTTGATACAAAAACAGGTGAAAAAGAAATGTTTGTTCAGTTTGAGGATTTAAGTGAAACGATGCGTTTTAATGATGGTGGCATTGATCCTTATGGGCGACTATGGATTGGAACAATGAATGAAGATGAGGAGACACCTAATGCAAAATTATATGTTGTTGATAAGAGCGGCGATATAAATGTTGCGCTAACGGGCTTGACGATTTCAAATGGACTTGCTTGGAATAATGCGGGGGATACGATGTATGCAATCGATACACCGACGCAAAAAATTATGGCGTATCCATTTGATGAACAAACAACAACACTTTCAAATGGTCGTGTTATTTATGATTTTAGTAATGAAATCGGGAATCCAGACGGTATGACGATTGATGCAACCAATCAATTGTGGGTAGCTTTATGGGGCGGTTCGCGTGTCGTTTGTATTGACCCTGAAACACAACAAATTATCGATGCAATTGATGTGCCAGCTGCGAATGTTACGAGCTGTGCCTTTGAACCAGGAAGTACTCGATTGTATATTACAACAGCTTCTGAAGGGCTAAGTGAGCAACAACGTACAGAACAGCCAAATGCAGGAAGCCTATTTGTAGCAGATATAGACGTAACTTCTGCTCCAATTTATTTGTTTCAAAGAAAATAAAATCGAGTATTTTTTAGTAAAAAGCTAGTGCTGTGTATTTACACAACACTAGCTTTTTTATATTTTACGCATAGGATAGTTGATTTTTATTAAAAAATGATTATAACACGCATTAGGCGGGAAAAGTTTAATGTTGACAATTATTAGGAGGGATTGTGTATGAAGCGACTTTTAAGTTTTTTATTTGCACTTGTGTTGCTTGTTACAACAGCCATTTTACTATTTTTATATGTTGATATACCTTCTTGGATGTTGTATCAACAAGAATTACGCTCGTATAATTGGTTTCAGCTCACATTATATAGTTTAGTGGGAGTTGTACTTGTGGTTGCGATTGTAATGATTATTTTAGGTTTGTCACCCTCGCATAAAAAACGTAATTTGACATCAAAATACGCAGACGGGAATATGTCGTTTAATAAGCGAGCTATTGAGAAAAACATTCAACATACAGTTGGAAAATATCAAGATGTTCGTCAACCAAGCATTGCTGTTTATTTGTACGAAAAGAAAAAAGCAGCTTATATCGACATTGTATTAGACGTTTTTATCGCACAAACGAATAGCATCCAAACGCTTGTAAAAACAATGCGTCAAGATGTGAAAGATACAACGGAACATTTTTCAGAATTGCCAGTACGAGATGTAAAGGTGAATGTATTAGATCAAAAGCTATTAAATAAACGAGTTATTTAGTAAGGAGGGCGTATCATGAACGAAGAGCATTCCTTTGCGCAATTTTTAAAAGAATATAAGTGGCGCATTATTGGATTTATCACAATGTTACTAGTAGGTATTTTATTTTTGACAATTGGTTTCTGGAAAACATTATTAATTATTTTGTTATGTGCAATTGGTGTTGGTATAGGATACGCGAAAGACCGTACGGCACAGTTTTTAACATTTTTTGATAAATTACGTTAGGGGGACAATCGGATGACAAATTCATATAATAAGCAAGTAGAAATTAATCGTCAAGCTACAGAAAATGAACGTACATTTCACCACTCACTTACATTTGATAACAGTGTTGTTGAAAAAATTGCAGCTATTTCAGCTCGTGAAGTGCAAGGCATTTTAGATATGAAAGGTGGCTTTGCTGCTGGCTTAACAAATCGACTAGGCGCAAAAGATGGTCTTACGAATGGTGTTAGTGTGGAAGTAGGAGAAAAGCAAGCAGCCGTTGATTTGAAGGTTATTTTAGAATATGGTCAAAGTGCACCTGTTATTTTCAAACAAGCAGCAGAGAGTGTGAAATCACAAATTTATCATATGACGGGACTAGAAGTTGTAGAAGTTAATATGCATGTGGATGATGTGATGACACAAAAAGAATATATGCAGTCTAAATCTTCAGCGAATGAATCTAATAGTGAACTACAATAACGATTAACTAAAAAAAAGACCTGTTCAAAGATTATATCTTAAACAGGTCTTTTTTAGTGTCAGCTAACAAAGTTTATTTTTCAAATACTTTATATTCAAAAGTATAGCCATCTGCTTGTTGAGGTTCAGAAGTAGAAACTTCATTCCAACCTGGATAAGCAGGGAAGTACGTATCACCTGGGAACTGATGGTGGATTTCTGTAATATAGAGGCGATCTGCAAGTGGT
Source organism: Kurthia populi (assembly GCF_042686175.1). NCBI lineage: Bacteria > Bacillati > Bacillota > Bacilli > Caryophanales > Caryophanaceae > Kurthia > Kurthia populi. Next base: position 6,159 of record NZ_JBHUOR010000138.1, read on the forward strand.
AAGGCATCAGCAAAAATTTTACCGCCACCAATGACCATTACTTCTTCATGCTGCGTTGCTGCAAGTTCTAATGCTTGTTGTAAGCTACTAACGGTCGTAATACCATCTGCAGTATAGTGCTCATTTCTAGTAATAACAATATTAAGACGACCAGGAAGTGCACGACCGATTGATTCAAATGTTTTACGGCCCATGATAATTGGTTTTCCCATAGTTGTGCGTTTGAAATAAGCTAAATCACCAGGTAAATGCCAAGGCATGTCGTTTTTGTATCCGATGACGCGATTTTCATCGTGTGCAACAATTAATGAAATCATTTTTAAGGCTCCTTTTTAAACAGAAATAGGTGCTTTTATTCGTGGATAAGGATCATAGCCATCGATGACTAAATCACTCATTTCATAATCAAAAATCGATTGTTTATCTGTAATGATTCGTAGCTGTGGTAATGTACGAGGTTCACGAACTAACTGTTCATTTACTTGATTTAAATGGTTTTTATATAAGTGAGCATCGCCCAGTGTGTGTACAAAATCGCCTACTTCAAGGCCACATTCTTTCGCGATTAAATGAGTTAATAGGGCATAGCTTGCGATATTAAATGGGACACCTAAAAACACATCTGCTGAGCGCTGATAGAGCTGACAAGATAACTTGCCGTCCGCTACATAAAATTGGAATAGCGTGTGACAAGGTGGTAGAGCCATATCTTCCACTTCTGCAGGATTCCAAGCACTAACAATATGGCGGCGTGAATTTGGATTATGTTTAATCGATTCGATGACATTATGCAATTGGTCAATTGTTCCACCCGTTGCATCAGGCCATGAGCGCCATTGTTTTCCGTAAACGGGACCTAAATCTCCATAGGCTTTTGCGAAGGCATCATCGTTTAAGATACGTTGTTGGAACAAAGCCATTTGTTCATCGTAAGCTGCTTTAAATTCGTTATCTATTAAAGAACGATGGCCAAAATCTGTCATATCAGGACCCGTATATTCGGTAGAAGTGACCCACTTTTCAAAAGCCCATTCATCCCAAATATGATTGTTTTGCGCGATTAAGGTACGGACATTTGTATCGCCTTTTAAAAACCATAAAAGCTCGGTTGCGATCAGACGAAATGCTGTTTTTTTAGTTGTTAATAGAGGAAAGCCCTCCTGTAAGTTAAAGCGCATTTGATAACCGAAAACACTGTATGTACCTGTGCCTGTTCGGTCACCTTTATCATGACCTTCCGCTAAAATATGACGGCAAAGATCTAAATATTGTTTCATCTCAACATCCCTCCTGAAATTCTGTGTTTAATGATAACGGAAATAGAAGGCACTAGCTACTAAAATTGTCTTAAATAGAAAAACCGAGCTTGAAATTTCAAGCTCGGTTAATGATTAGACATAAAATAAAACCGTCACAAGCATAAAGGCACTGCCTGCTAATACGAATACATGCCAGATCGCATGATTATAAGGGATTTTATGATTGGCGAAGAAGAAAGCACCGATGGTATACATTAAACCACCTGCTAATAAGTATGAAAATCCGGTCATTGTAATATGTGTAACAACGGTTTTAAAGGCGATAATGATAAGCCAGCCCATTCCTAAGTAACAAATAAGTGATACGGCTTTAAAACGTTCGATAAAGAAAAATTTAAAGACGATACCACATAGTGCAAGGCCCCATTCAATACCGAAAATTGTCCAGCCTAGTCCACCGCCAATCGCAATTAATGCGAACGGTGTGTACGTGCCAGCGATTAGAATGTAAATAGAGCAGTGATCGATGATGCGGAATTGACGTCTTTTCGACAATGGTGATGCATGATAAACGGTTGAAGCTAAAAAGAGGATTATTGTTGAAATACCAAAAATAGTGAAGCTTGTGACATATAATGCAGAACCGGTAGAAGCGGAGCGCATAATTAAGAAGATAAGCGCAGGTATTGCAAGAATGAATCCTAAACCGTGGGTGATGACATTCCATGTTTCCTCATTGTTCTTGCGGTTATCTAACGTTGTAATTGTTGCCATTAAATGACACTCCTATCTATAAAAGTTAAATTTACTTTTGTTTTTTCTTTATAAATCTATTATGACGCTAATTTTGTTATCCAAATATTGACGTTTGTCACATGTATCACATGACAAAAACGAGTAAAATACGATATAACAGAAAGAAGACGAGCAGAAATGCTTCACAAGCAGTAGAAATGGATGTGTCAATAATTATGAAACGTGTACATGTCGTAACGGATTCCACAAGTGGAATCACACAACAAGACATTGCAAAATACGATATTCATGTCGTACCTTTAACAGTTTTTATCGATGGAGAATCATTTCAAGACGGTGAAAACTTAACACCTACACAATTTTTAGATAAAATGTCGCAAGCAAAAGCATTGCCAAAAAGCTCACAGCCACCAATGGGTGTGTTTGAAGAATTATTTAATGAACTAGGAAAAGATGGAGATGACGTTCTGGTATTAACGCTTACACATACATTAAGCGGTACCGTACGTTCAGCTGAATCAGCTGGTGAATCGTCTATCGCTAATGTGAAAGTAATCGATTCGCAATTTACATCTTGGGGTTTAGGTTTCCAAGTGTTAGAAGCTGCTAAAATGGCTCAACAAGGTAAATCATTAGATGAAATTGTTGCTCGTGTTGAAACGGTTCGTGACAATACGAAACTCTACCTTGTCGTTGATACGCTCGAAAATTTAATTAAAGGTGGCCGTATCGGTAAGGGAATGGGTATGGTTGGTGCGTTGCTAAACATTAAGCCGGTTGCAATAGTAGAAGATGGTGCATTAAAAAACTTCGCAAAAGTGCGCAGCCATAAACAAGTATTAAAGTTGTTGAAAAAGCAATTTTTAGAAGATACAGCGGGTAAAACAATTAAAGGAATTGGTTTAGAACACGCAGATAGTCCAGCGTTAACAGAGCCCTTATTAGAGTTCTTTAAAAATGAAATTGGGTTTGAGGATGTTCGATTTAATATGACGTCTCCAATCATTAGTACGCATACAGGTGTCGGTGCGATTGGTTTAAGCTATTATGCAGAATAATCACATCACATTAGTTTAAAAACACTGCAATTAGTAGTAACATTAAAGTTGTCCATAGGGGCAACTTTTTTAGTGGGAGATGGGTATGAGAAAGGTTTGGGCAGTATGTGTGATGGTGCTATCAATTAGCGTGCTTAGTGCATGTGATATTACATCACAATTAGAAGACAGTGGCTGGGTGCCGTTTAGCGATAAAAAGAATATCAAAGATAAGCCAATTCATTATGTGTCCTTAGGAGATTCCTTGACTGAGGGTGTTGGCGATGAGAAAAATCAAGGTGGGTATGTAGGACGTCTTGCAAAAGAAATGCAAACATGGGATGGAGTAAAAAGTGTTACTGTAACGAATGCTGCAAAGAAAGGGCGTCGTAGCGATCAATTATTAGCGCAACTTGAGAGTGGCGAATTAGATGATACATTAAAGAATGCTGATATTATTACATTTACAATTGGCGGCAATGATATTATGAAAATTGTAAAGTCTCATATGAGCAATCTTGATAAAGGAGACTTTGACCGTGAGTTACCTTCGTACGAAAAGCGCTATGAGAAAATATTCCAAGCAATTCGTGAACAAAATAAGAAAGTGCCCATTATTGCAATAGGTGTGTATAATCCATTTACGGTTTACACAAATGATGTAGGGCAAACAGATATCATTATGAAGGAATATAACGATGTCATGCGTACGATTATCGAACAGGAAAATCATTATGCGATTTTTGTACCAATTAATGATTTATTTGTCTCGGATGATGATAGTGTTTATCATAATGATTACTTCCATCCGAATGCAAAAGGATATCGTTTAATGGAACATCGTATTTTAACGACACTCGAACAGGAAGATTTATATAGTTTATCAAGTGGAAACTTGGACATGGGGGGAAATAGCGATGATAAAAAATAAATGGAAATTGGCTTTCTTTACACTACTAGCACTTATTATTATTGCGCTTGTTGTATTATTTGTCATGGTGACATCTTCAAGTGAAGACCAAGCTATTCCAACGAATTTAAACCAAATTAATGGTAGTGAAGTGACAGTCAAAGCGACAGCAGATGATTTTGAAACCTTAGCGAATCATTTTATTAGTGATGCAACGGCAGATACACAAATGCTGATGAAAATGTTTGTAGACAAAGATATTACATTGACGAGCAAGGTGAGTGTTCTTGGGGCAACCTTACCAGTGACAATGGATTTTGACCCGTCAATTGATGACAAAGGTAATTTAATTTTAAAGCAGACAAGTATTGCTATCGGGCGTCTAGATATTCCTACACAGACGGCATTGAAACTAGTAAAAGACTCAGGGAAACTACCGGATTTTATTACGATTCAACCGAGCGAGAATCAAGCATATATTAATTTGAATGCTATTGAAGTGCCTGTTTCAAAAGGGACGGATGCCTATGTTCGTGCCACAAAATTTGATTTAAATAATGATGAGATTGAGTTAAAAGTAATTATTCCATCGAAGGAGTAGAGAGCGATGACAAAACAAGTTGCAACATTTGCTGGCGGTTGTTTTTGGTGTATGGTGAAGCCATTTGATGAACAACCAGGAATTGAAGCTGTTATTTCAGGGTATACAGGTGGCACAGTTGAAAATCCAACGTATGAACAAGTTTGTTCGGAGACAACAGGGCATTATGAAGCAGTTCAAATAATTTTTGATGATGCTATTTATCCATATGAAAAATTAGTAGAACTTTATTGGAAGCTAATAGACCCAACGGATGCAGGAGGACAGTTTTATGACCGCGGCGGCAGTTATCAAACGTCTATTTTTTACCACGATGATAAACAAAAAGAAATTGCAGAAGCCTCAAGAGATGCATTACAAGCTTCTGGAAAATTTCAGCAGCCAATTGTTGTAAAGATTTTACCTGCAAAGCCTTTTTATGTGGCAGAAGCGTATCATCAACAGTATTATAAAAAAAATCCGATGCATTACGAGCGTTATTCACATGGCTCAGGACGTGTCGCATTTCAACAACAACATTGGGGGAATATTTATGAAAAATAAAGAACAACGTTTAAAAGAGCTGACAGATATGCAATATCATGTAACACAAGAAGAAGGTACAGAGCCACCGTACAGCAATGAATTTGATGAGCATTTTGAGGAAGGTTTGTATGTTGATATTGTATCAGGAGAACCTTTATTTACATCAAAAGAGAAATTCAACTCGGGTTGTGGTTGGCCGGCATTTACAAAACCAATCAATGCATTAACTGAAAATACAGATACACGCTTTGGTATGCTGCGCACGGAAGTACGTAGTAAAGAAGCCGATTCACATTTAGGACATGTGTTTCCGGATGGTCCTGTAGAATCAGGCGGCTTACGTTATTGTATTAATTCAGCAGCACTACGTTTTGTGCCGAAAGCAGAATTAGAACAACAAGGATATGGCGAATATTTGTCTCATTTTGAATAACTATTGTCTCTATAAAAAAACAGGAATCGCTTTGGCGGTTCCTGTTTTTTGTATGAATTTTTATTTTACGGCTGTTGCTTCTACCGCTTTTGCAAATGCTTGTTCAAAGTCTTGGATTAAATCATCCACATTTTCTAAGCCGACAGAGAGGCGTAATAAGCCTTCTGTAATACCACGCTTATCGCGCTCTTCTTTTGGTATTGCTGCATGACTCATTGTGACAGGATAAGAAAGAATGGATTCTACGCCACCTAAACTTACAGCGAAAATAGGGATTTGTACATTTTCAACAAATACTTTTGTAAATTCTTTTGAGGGTAATTCAAAAGAAAGAACTGCACCTGCACTTGTGGCTTGCTTGAAGTGTGTAGTATGCCCTGGATGTGACGTAAGACCAGGGTAGTGAACCGCTGTAACATAGTCACTTTCCTCAAGGAAATGCGCAATTTTCTCAGCAGAGGCGCTTTCTAGCGTTAGGCGAGCATTCAATGTCTTGATGCCTTGAATAAGCGAAAAGGAATCCTGTGCACCTAAAATGGCACCCATTGAATTTTGCATGAAATAAATATCATTGCCGATTTCTTCATCTTTTGTCACAGCAAGACCTGCGATGATATCACTATGTCCACCAAGGAATTTTGTGGCGCTATGAAGAACAACATCTGCACCTAAATCAAGCGGCTTTTGATAAAGTGGGGTCATAAATGTATTATCAACAAATGTTTTTAACTGATATTTTTTAGCAAGGGCGATAACCCCTGATAAATCTGTAATGCCTAATAAAGGATTAGCAGGTGTTTCTGCGTATAATACTTTTGTGTTGTCCTGAATGGCTGCTTCCACTTCAGTTAAGTTAGAGAAGTCTGCAAATGTGTGTGTAATATTGTATTTTGGTAATACTTTCGTGACGAAGCGATATGTTCCACCATATACCTCTGAAGTAATGACAATATGATCGCCTGCATTTAGTGTTAACAGGGCAGAAGCGATTGCGGCGATGCCTGATGAAAACGCGAAGCCGCGTGTACCATGTTCTAATTCAGCAATTGTATTTTCAAGTGCTTGACGAGTAGGGTTGCCTGAACGGCTATAGTCAAATGGCCCAAAGCTATCAAAGTGCTCTTGGTCGAATGTAGAAGATACATAAATCGGTATGTTGACTGCACCTGTCTTAGTCTCGTAATCACCACGTGTAGAAGCGGTAATTAAAGTTGTTTCAAAGTTTTCATTATGATTAGTCATGTGTTGTCACTCCTTCTAATGTTGCGAAAACGCGTTGTAGGTCTGCTGTTAAATCGTCGACATCTTCTAAGCCAACAGAGAAGCGTAAGAGTGAAGCATCTACACCTCGCGCATTACGCTCTTCTTCAGGGATATCTGCGTGTGTTTGTGTTGTTGGGTAGGTGATAAAACTTTCAACGCCGCCAAGGCTCTCAGCGAACGCAATGAGGTCAATTCCTTCTAAAAATGTTGGTACCCACTCAGCTTTTTGTAGGCGGAATGAAATCATGCCACCAAGACCAGCATAAAGGACATCTTTCACTTCTGGCTGTGCAGTTAAAAATTCTACGAGTGCAGTGGCATTTTTCGTATGCTGTTTCATACGTAAATGAAGTGTTTTTAAACCGCGAATTAATAACCAACAGTCAAAGGCACCAAGTGTTGCGCCACTTGCATTATGTTGTAAAAATAGTTGTTCACTTAATTCTTCACCTTTTGCAACAACAAGGCCCGCTAGAACATCATTGTGTCCGCCAATATACTTCGTGGCACTATGTAAAACGATGTCAGCACCAAGCTCGATAGGACGTTGATAGTAGGGTGTTAAAAATGTATTATCGACAATCAACAACAGATTATGTTCATGTGCAAGCACTGCATAATCTTCAATTGAAATTTCTTGCATTAATGGGTTTGTAGGTGTTTCAATAAAAATTGCTTTTGTTTTATCATTGATTAGTGCTGCGACTTCATTGATATCTTTGAATGGATTAAAATGCGCTTTTATATCGTATTGTTGTTCATATTGCTTAGCTAAACGATATGTACCTCCATATAAGTCATCGGGATAGATTATTTCATCTCCCGCTTTAAATAAAGAGAAGACAAGTCCTACAGCAGCCATACCGCTACTACAGGCAAATCCAGCTGTCCCACCTTCTAAATCAGCAATGCCACTTTCTAAAACATCGCGTGTAGGGTTTTTCGTACGTGTATAGTCATAACCTGTTGATTGACCAAGGCCTGGGTGACGATAGGCCGTTGATAAATAAATGGGTGTATTAATTGCACCGGTGCGTTCATCTGAATTATTACCAAGCTGTGCTAATTTTGTTTCGATTGTTGTCATATGTCATCATCCTTTATGAATAAAATAAAAACACCCCGATCTACACAGTAGAAAGGGGCACTTGAAAATACGTCCTTTCTTATCTGTAAGACTATGTCTTCGCGGATGTAGCACCTTCCAATGGGGGTTGCTGAGATGTCAATGGGCCACGTCCCTCAATCTCTCTCGATAAGAAAATCTATTAAGTTAATAAGATATAATCAATTAATGGAATTCTAACACTAATTGACAATTGTGACAATATAAAATCTGAAAAATTACAAAAATCAGAAAAAGAAAACGATTATATGATTATTAGTTTAAAAATTACATAAAAAAAGAACCGCAAAAGCGATTCTTTTAAATAGCGTAGCGCAGATTACTTAACGCTTTTTAATTGGAATACTGTTTTTGTGCCTTTTGTGATTTTCACAACGCCTGTTGTTGGCGCAATATAATACGTTTCATTGCCAACTTTAACTGTAATTGTGTTAGTGAATTTACCAGCTTTTGTTGTCACTGTTTTGTTCACGCCTGTTACTTTATAAGTCATTGAGCCGTTCTTATACGTGTCACCAACTGCGAAAGGATAGTTTAATAATTTCACTGCTTTTTCGCCAGCTTTTTTATAGTAAAGACCTTTATTAGCTACTTCTTTTAAATAAACTGTTGATGTTTTGTTTGTTTTGCTATCGTGCATTGTCCATACCGTATAGCCTGAAGATGTTTTTTTACCTTTGCTAGAAAGGGTTACATTAGAGCCATTATGAGCGTATTTATACGTTTTAGCTGTTTGTAAGTTGTAGCCTTTTTTCGTTGTGTTTGCAGGTGTTGATGGCTTTGTTGTCGTAGCAGGTTTTTTTGCACCAATATAATCTTTATACACATAAGCTGTGCTGTTATTATATTTGATTTTTACCCAACCATCTTTTGTTGTACCATAAGCAGTTACTTTTGTTCCAGGTGTTAATTTACCAAGAATTTTCGATGACACATTGCCTTTTTGGCGAACGTTTGCACCAGGTTGTTGAATATATTTCGTTGATGATTTTGTTGTCGTAGCTGGTGTTTTATCATCTGTAGTTGTTGATACTTTAACGTATTCTTTATAAATATATGCTTTTTTATCATTAAATTTGATTTGAACCCAACCATTTTTGTCAGTTGAATAAACGATTACTTTGTCACCTTTTTTAAGTGCGCCAAGTGAATCGCTTTTTAAATCAGCAGCTTCACGAACAGTGACAGGATTTAAAACTGTACCCGTCATTGTTGTTGCAGTAGTCGTTGCAGCAAAAGATGGTGTTGCAACTGTTAATGTAGAAGCAGTTAGTACTCCTAAAGATAATACGTATTTTGTTAATTTCATGTTAAATCATCTCCTGTTAGGCAATAATACCACTAAAATATGCGAAAGTGTATACTTTCCTATCATTAGTGGAGCAATCTTGTAACAGGACGAGATTCGAAAGAGAAGGTTTCAAAAAACTAAGAAATTTTAAATGCTGCAATTTTTTTTTGAAGTGCATTAGATTGCGTAGATAAATTTTCAACAGCATCATAAATTGCATCTACAGAGCGGGCGCCTTCTTCAGCAGATTGTGCATTCTCCTCAGCTTGCATCGCATTTTCCTCAGCGATTATATTTACCTCAATAAACGCTTGGGTTACATGTTCACTATGATTTTCAAATGTTTCAATTTTTTGAGCCATATCATCAATAATCATAAGTGTTTCATTTGTTTGTGCCACGATAATATCAAGAGAGGACGTCGTTGTATTTGTTAAATTAACACCTTGAATGACTTTCGTAACACCGGTTTCATTTTGTTCAATAATGGTATGGATCTCGCGCTGAATAGCATGAATCATCGTAGCAACTTCATTTGCTGCTTGCTGTGAAGATTCAGCGAGATTTCGCACTTCATCTGCTACTACTGAAAAGCCTTTGCCAGCTTCGCCTGCACGTGCTGCTTCAATTGAAGCATTAAGCGCTAATAAATTCGTTTGATCTGCGATTTCTGTAATTGTTTGAATAATCGATGTGATTTGTGAAGAACGGTCCCCAAGCTTTTGAACGGTGCCAGTTGTGTTCGCGATTGTTTCTTCAATTTCCATCATCATATTTGCCGCATTTTGTACAGAAGCGTAGCCTTCATTGGCGGCTTGAATCATCGCATCTGCAGAAATCTTCATATCATTCGTATCATTCGATAAATGTGTTGCGGCGCTATGGAGCATTTCCATTTTTTGCGCAGCAGCATTCATATTTATAATGGTATTTTCACTACTTTCTGAAATGACGTTTGAAGATTGTGCGATAGATTGAATAATGTCAGCGCTTTGAGCAGCGGATGTTTTTAATTGTGCACCATTTGCTGCGACATCATGTGCCAGTGTATCAATATTTCCAACAAGGTCTGCGATGGACTCAATTAATGAATTAGTGCTCTGACCAATCTGCGCAAATTCATCTCGTGTAGAAATGTGGATACGCTGTGTCAAATCACCACCATTATTTGCCATGTCATCAATTGCTGCTTGAATACGAGCGGTATTTCGCTTAATCGAACGGAATAATAAAAAGCCAGTAATTGATAAGACAATGATTGCGAGTAGCGTTAAGATAAAGAAAATTAATTCTGACAACGTTGTGGAGTTTTCGAGTGTGACTAATTTTTTTGAGCTTTTTTCATTTAATGCATTTTTCATATAATTGATTTGTGTATTAACATTTGTCATCGCTTTTTGTCCAGCACCACGCGATACATATTCCTTAGCAGCTGAAAGGCCTTCTGTTTCACGTATAGCCATTGCGCTGTTTGCAGTGTTCGTATATGTTGTGTAATATGCTAAAATCGTTTCGAGATGTTTTAATTCATTGTTAGAACGGCTAAACTTTTCCTGTAGCTTTTCGACTTGTGTGGTAAACGAGGCGGCTTGCTCATCGTATAATGCACGTTCATTAGTATTGCCAGTAATGATATATGTTTTTTCGAGTGCAGTAATTGCCGCTAATTTGCCAGACAGGCTATTAACCTCGAGCTGTGTTTTTAATGTGTCGCCATTAAATAGTTTTAATTCATCCTTAAGTTTTTCTAAATTATTGTAACTCAATACAAGCATCGCAACGAGTAATAAAGATAAAGCTGCGAATGTCATCACAATTCTCCAGCGAAGAAGAAATAAAGGCCACATTTTTTTAAAAGTAGTATTAAATAGTCCTTTTTTAACCGATGATTTATTTTCTTTTGTGTCTATTATCATAATCGTACCCCCTTGTTAGCTAGGTACAATTATATAGTACAGTCGAATTAGTGTAAAATCTGTATTTTCAAATAAATGAAGAAAGAAGGAGAAATCATGCAACCAAGTTTTTATTTATATGTGTTAACTTTTCGTGGCGCGAGCGATGAATACGGCGTTTTTGCAGAAGCTGCATTTAACGATCATGCTTTTCCAAAACAAGAAATGGACTTTGAAAAAATTTCTTTGTATATTGAAGAATTAGCCGACGATGACTTAAATGCAGCGACATTTGATCACTTATGGGCAATGTATGAAGAGAAATATATAGTGGAATACTGATTATTGTTTGTCAGAGGTCAGACTTTTTAGTACAATCAAAATAGTTATGAAAAGGCTTTCGATAATTAAATGAAATGAGGGAATTTATATGAGTATTCATATTAACGCAAAAGACGGCGAAATCGCTGATATTGTTCTATTACCAGGAGATCCTTTACGCGCTAAATTTATCGCAGAAACATTTTTAGAAAATCCTGTTCAATACAATGACGTTCGAAATATGTTTGGTTACACAGGTACATATAAAGGCCACCGAGTGTCGGTACAAGGCACAGGTATGGGTGTACCATCTATTAGTATTTATGCAACTGAATTACTAAAAGATTATGGTTGTAAAAAATTAATTCGTGTTGGGACAGCAGGTGCTTTAAAACGTGACGTAAAAGTACGTGACGTAGTATTAGCGCAAGGTGCAACAACAGACTCAAAAATGAATGAAATCCAGTTTGGTGGATTAGATTACGCACCAATTGCTGATTTTGATTTATTATTAAAAGCATATAATGCAGGTAAAGAAGCAGGCTTAAACCTACGTGTTGGTAACGTTTATACAGCAGATTTATTCTATGGTGAGAAAAATCCTAATGAATTATTAGCTGATTATGGCGTATTAGCAGTAGAAATGGAAACAGCTGCTCTTTATACATTAGCAGCGAAATATGATGCACAAGCATTATCTGTATTAACTATTTCAGATCATTTAATTACTGGTGAAGCGACTTCTTCAGAAGAACGCCAATCAACGTTTAAAGAAATGATGGTTGTTGCACTAGAAGCAGCAATCGCTGAATAATAAAGTAAATCATTTTTATAAAAGGTCAGCAACGTCTATTAGGCGGCGCTGACCTTTTGCTATCTAAAAAGCATAAAATAAAAAGAGAACGGATCTTGAATAGAAAGAGTATAAACTTTTCATATAACTTTTCTTTTCGGATACGTCGAATACTGCTAAAATAGACGTAGTGTGCAAACGTTTGAATAGTGAAAGTGGTGAAAGAAATTGGACGAAAAAAAATCGCAAAACGAAGAACAGCATGAAAACGAAGTAAAACCTGCAAAAAAATATGTTCGCATGAAGCCATTTACACTTATTATGCTAATTATTGTACTGATTATTAGTACATCAGGAATTACAATTTTGGCGTTAACTTTTGGTGAAGGAAAAATGGTTGAGGTGCGAACAAATTCAAGTACACATCCACAATTTCAAAAAGTATTAGATGTGTATGATGAACTCGATAAAAAATACTTTAAAGAAGTAGATGAAGAAAAATTGGCTGAGGGTGCAATGGAAGGTATGATTAACGCATTAGGCGATCCATATTCTACTTATATGCCTAAAGAAGAAGCAAAGCAATTTAGTGAACAAATTTCTTCTAGTTTTGAAGGGATTGGTGCAGAGATTCAAGAAAAGGACGGTCAAATTGTTGTCGTGTCACCAATCAAAAACTCTCCAGCTGAAAAAGCGGGCATTAAACCCAATGATATTATTAAAACAGTAGATGGAAAATCCATTGTTGGAAAAACAGCGGATCAAGCAGTTAAATTAATTCGTGGTGAAAAAGGAACAAAAGTGAAAATAGAATTCCAAAGGGGCGATTCGAAAAATCTACATAAGATTACACTCGTTCGCGATGAAATTCCAGTTGAGACAGTTTACGCTTCAATGATGAAAAATAAAGTAGCACATATCCAAATTACAAGTTTTTCTGAAGATACGTACAAAGAATTATTAGAAAAATTAGATGAGCTGGAAGCGAAAGGGATGAAAGGGTTAGTATTAGACGTACGTCAAAATCCAGGTGGTCGTCTTGATGTCGCGATTAATATTGCTAGTCTGTTTGTAGCGACTGGAAAACCAGTAGTTCAAGTAGAGAATCGTGATGGAGAGAAAAATGTTGCTTCAGCACAAGATGGTCGTAAAGTAACGGTGCCGATGACGATTTTAGTTGATGGTGGTAGTGCCTCTGCATCGGAAATTTTAGCGGGTGCAGTAAATGAGTCTGCAAATGTTAAAATCATTGGTGAGAAAACATTTGGTAAAGGAACTGTTCAGACGGTAGAAGATTTATCAGATGGTGCCACATTGAAATATACAACAGCTAAATGGTTAACGCCAGATGGTAATTGGATTCATGAAAAAGGTATTAAGCCAAATGTAAAAGTGAAGTATCCTTCTTACGCAAATTTACCGTATATTGATACGACAAAAACATTAAAACAAGGTGATGTGTCAGATACGGTGAAGGTAGCAGAAAAAATGTTTGAAGCACTTGGTTATACGGTTGGAACAGTAGATGGCTTATATGACTATAATACATTATTAGCTGTTCAGGCTTTCCAACAAGAGCATGATTTAAACGTGACGGGTACATTAACGGGTGAAACAACAACAGAACTAATGAATCAACTCCGTAAGAAAATTAAAAAAGATGATCCACAGTTGAAAAAAGCACATAGTATCGTTGTGAAAGAAGCAAAATAATCGTAAAAAGGGCTGCTTCGGCAGCTCTTTTTCTAATTGGAGGATATTCAAATGAAAGATGTTTATTTATTGAGTGGCTTTTTAGGAAGCGGTAAAACAACGCTATTAGCGAATTTTATTGAGGAATTGAAAGCACACGGATTAAAACCAGCTGTAATTATGAACGAACTAGGGGAACTGAACTTTGATTCGCAAGCTGTTGAAGAAGGAGTTCCATTAAAAGAAATGTTAAATGGCTGTATTTGTTGCTCGGGTGCTGAAAAAACAGAAGCGCAAGTGCAATCGCTATTAGCAGAATCGGACTGGGATGTATTATTAATTGAAACAACAGGTGCAGCTCATCCAGTAGAAGCACTAGATGCTGTCTATTCACCTCTTTTTGCCAATGACTTAAATATTAAAGGGATTATTACAGTAGCCGATAGCAAGCGCTGGTTACATCGCAATGACATGACGCCTCAAACGCGCTCATTATTCCTTGAACAAATTCGCCATGCACATTTAATTTTAGCCAATAAATCTGATTTATTAACACCAGAAGAATTAGCGCAAGTAACATTTGAAATGCAAAACTTAAATAGTCATGCACCGATTTTACAAACAGTGAATGCTAATGTTCCATTTACGTATATTGAAAGAATGCGTGCAACAGCAACTGGTGATGTGCAAAAAGCGGATCTTGGTCATCATTTACATTTAAGCTCGCGCTTACTTCACTTTGGCGAAGGAGAAAGCTATACAATGGAAGAAGTAGAGGACTGGGTACGTTCACTGCCAGAAACAATTTATCGTATGAAAGGCTATGTGCCGATTGAAGGCAATAGTCATCCGATGCTCTTCCAATATGCATATGGACTAACACAATGGCTTCCTGAATATATGAAAATGGATCCGAATTTAGTCATTATTGGGGATGGCGTTGATCGAATCCCGTTATTAGGGCGAACAATGTAACTAAAAAGAGTCGCGAACCATGCGACTCTTTTTTTTCGTGCTTTTACTATGCTACAATGAAAGCTGTGATAATAATTTTGTCAGAATAAGTGCATTTTGTTGTCAGAGGTGTATAATGACGAGGTTATTAAATTGATTCGTTAACAGTGATAGGAGCGTTTATATAGATTATGAAGAAAACCATCGTTTTTACAGGTGGCGGAACAGCGGGCCACGTATCGCTTAACCAAGCGATTATTCCATCCTTTTTAGAAGCAGGATATGAAGTACATTATATCGGTTCAAAAGAAGGCATAGAAAAAGAAATTATTCCACAGGCATTTCCACAAATTGCATATCATGCGATTTCAAGTGGTAAATTACGTCGTTATTTTTCAACGAAAAACTTTTCAGATCCGTTCCGCGTATTAGCCGGTATTGCACAAGCATCTGCTATTTTACGCAAGGTGAAACCGCAAATTATTTTTTCAAAAGGTGGTTTCGTATCGGTACCGGTCGTAATGGCTGCGAAAATGGCAGGTATTCCTGTTGTGGCGCATGAATCAGATGTGACGCCAGGCTTAGCGAATAAATTAGCATTACCATTTGCATCACATATTTTTACGGTGTTTAAAGAAACGTTAAAATATGTCCCAGCTGAAAAATCAACATGTACGGGTTCGGTTATTCGACCAGCTCTATTTTCAGGGAATCGTGAATCAGGGTTACAATATTGTGGTTTCTCAAATAATAAACCAACGATTATGATTATGGGTGGTTCACTAGGTTCTAAATTTATTAACGATGCTGTACGCGCAAATTTAGAAGAATTACTTAAAACGTATAACATTATTCATTTATGTGGTAAAGGAAATGTAGAGCCGAAATTAGACATTTTAGCAGGCTATAAACAATTTGATTATGTCACAACAGAGTTACCAAACTTATTGTATGCATCAGATTATATTATTTCACGTGCTGGTTCTAACTCAATCTTTGAATTTTTAGCATTAGAAAAACCAATGTTATTAATTCCATTATCAGCTGCACAATCACGCGGAGACCAAATTTTAAATGCACGATTATTTAAATCACAAGGCTTGGCTTTAGTTTTAGAAGAAGAATCTGTTAACAAAGAAACGTTCTTAACAGCCGTGCATGAGCTACGCGATAAAGAGCCTGCGTTAATGAAAGCGATGCAAGAGGCGGAAAAACCAAAATTACCAGATGATATGATGCAATTAATTTTGCAATATGCTAAAAAGAAATAATCTAGCATGACGTGAGAGGTTAGGGAAATCCTAACCTCTTTTTTGCATTATAAAAGGCAGCTCGCGTCGCATAATTGCTAGGGAGCTGCCTTTAGGTCGGGGTAATTTCGCTTGTGGTATCCATTAGATTGCTTGTTCCTCCTCGTTTGTTTGTGTAGCAAGATATAGATAGAAGTTATCTTTGTCTACTTTGAATAATTCAAATGGGATGTCACCGCTATTTACTTGTGCATATAGCGCTGGGTGTAACTCTTTTGCGTCAATTGCGTATCCCAGTTTTTCAACAGCACGCTGTGACTGCTTGTTCACTTTTCGAACTTTCATAAACACTGTTTGGAATCCTAATTCGAAGAATAACTCTTTGAAAAATTCTACTTTTGCTTTTTGGTTGTAGCCCTTACCTTGATAAGGCTTACCAATCCAAGTTCCTAGGAATCCTGCACCATCTGCAACGTCGAATAAAGCAATTACACCAATTGGTTTGCCCCAATCATCTGTAATTGTACGAGAGACTGTTTTACCAAAGTGCTCTTCTACCATTAATTGTCGAGTCATAAAAGCAAATTCCTCAGCAGAATGTGCTTTTTGCCGTACATACGGGAATACCTCAGGATGTGTCATAAGCTCAAATAGTTCTGCAGACTCGTGCAGTTCACGTTTTTTTAACATGAAGAACGCCTCCTTTAAGATGATCTAGTCATCAGAAAATTTTAAAACAAAAAATTTCAGGACGGGAATCGAACCCGCTAAAACTAACGAATGTTAGTGGCGCACCATTTGCCTTCTAAAATTCTATTTAATTATAGTGAAAATCTCAAACATAGCTAGCATATTTTGCTATGCGATGTTTCTATTTAGATTATAATAAAAAAATATAGATTTGAATATAAAAAAATAGATTAAATTAGCAAAAAATGCTCTTTTGTGACAGGAAAGTGTATTTGTTATACGATGAAGAATCCTGTAGTAGATGTGAGGTGTTACAGTAAACACCCACATAGTTATATACCCGTAACAGGCAAAAAGTATACCAATTCACTGAAAAAAATAAAAAAAGGCGTTAAATAGACAATAAATAGGACTACAAACATAGAAATGTTCGTTTTTTCGCCTAAATACACCTATTCAATTATATGGAAATTGTATTTTTCTGGCATTAATGAAAAAGAAGTTAGTTGTATGAAACTACATTTCCTATTATCATTAGACATAAGGAAAGTAGGGGGTAAACAATGGTAGAAAATTTATTAAAAGTACACGGTTCAGGCAATACATTTTATTTATATGAAACAGCAGATGAAACGGCAATGGATTGGTTTAAATTCGGAGAATGGTTATGCCGAAAAAGTAATGATGGCGGTGCGGATGGTTTACTATTAGTTGCCCCTTCAAATGTTGCAACAGCGAAGATGCGTGTGATTAATGCCGATGGTTCGGAGGCGTCAATGTGTGGCAACGGCTTACGCTGTGTAGCACGCTATGTTTTAGAGCGCGAAAATAAAACGTCATGTATCATTGAAACGATGAAAGCAAATTTACTCGTAACAGAGGAACCTTCATTAATGAATGAAATACCTACATATGCAGTGCAGATTGCACCAGTTTCATTTGAGTTGGCTACATTACCGATGAATTATAATGCGCAGCACACATTAATTGATGAATGCATTCCACCATTCTCAATGGATATCCGTTTTACAGCCGTATCGGTGCCTAATCCGCATTTAATCGGACTTGTATCAAAAGAAGAAATTTTATCTGCTGCCCACCAACAACAACTTGCATCGATGTTAAATGGCGAAAATGATTATACACCAGATGGCGTGAATGTTAGCTATATGTATCCAATCGGTCAACAAGAAATTTATGTTCGTACATTTGAACGTGGTGTTGGATTTACAAATGCTTGTGGAACAGCAATGACAGCCTCTGCACTTGTCGCTACATTATTACATCTTGTTGAAGAAGGCACGATTACCGTCTTTAATCCTGGTGGGTTTGTTAAATGTGAAGTGAAAAATAACAACGGGGAATATCATTTGCGTTTAATAGGGAATGCAACCTTTATAGCACATTATTCGTTTGAACACGTAAATGATAAATGGACATTAAATAAAGACCGTGAAACGAATGAGCAGCATGCTTATCAAGCATTAATAGATTTTACGGCAAGTAAGTTGTCAGCACTCGCTTAAAGATGGCAAAAGAAAAAGGGAGACATTGAAAATGGGTGTTCTGTCGATTGAACAGCAAATGGCGGCACTTTATGAGCATTGTACACAACTCGTTTTCTTTATGAAACGAACAGCACCATTCATATATGAATATAGATATGTGAATCCAGCAGGGGTGGCAATTTTTAAACAGTCACCAATCGGTTGTGAGCTAGAAATGTCTGGGTTGAACCATAATAAAAGTGACGTTATTGTAGAAAATTATGAGAAAGCAATTAAAGAGAATCGCCAAATTATCTATCGAGATTTTTATTTATTTGCAGATACAAAGCATACGAATGAAACAACTGTATGGCCAGTTTTTATTGAGCAAGATCAATATGTATTGGCCGTTTCAAAAGAAATGTCTTCTCATAAAGTGTTAGAGGAGGAGCAACATTTCTTATCTACATTGTTTTTAAAACAGCATAATCCAATGATTGTAGCATCACGTACCGGCCAAGTTTTAAAAATAAATCGTGTTTTTTCAGAAGTTTTTTCAGTCCCAGAAACTGTTATAGGAACGCATTTAAAGCCACGTAATGAGGAAGAACGTCAGTTGATTAAATTGTGTAAAGAACACCTTCAACCGCTTTTTGAAGGAAGTCACCAAGAAGCGGTGTCAATGAATTGGCTTTATAATACCCGTATCAATTACACGATTTTAATGACACCTATTGTAATGGAAGATGAGATAGTAGCAGTATCTTTAGAATGGATTGAACAAAATGATGCGCAACATTTAGAAGCTACGTTAAAAGAGACAAATTTTTTATTAGAAGGTTATAAACAAGCATTAGCTGCAGCCTCAAATTTTTGTATTACAGATACAGAAGGCATTATTGAATATGTTAGTGAAGGCTATCAACAATTATCAGGATATAGCTGTGAAGAACTTCTTGGCCAAACAAATGCTATATTAAATTCGCGTCGACATACAAGCGAATTTTATGAAGATATGTGGACAACCATTAAACGTGGTGCAATTTGGCAAGGAGAAATCTGTAATCGTACAAAACGAGGAACATATTACTGGGCACATACAACGATTGTGCCAGTATTTGATAAAAATGCAGAGATTAAAAACTTTGTGTCGGTTTGCATTGATGTGACCGAGCGGAGAGCTTTAATGTCGAGCTTACAAAATATCGAAAAAACATTTAATTTAATTACTGAGAATACAAATGATTTTATTACAATAACAAATGAAGACGGTATTATTCTATATGCCTCACCGAATCATAAAGAGCGTCTAGGGTATGACAAAGAAAAGCTCATCGGTAAATTTTATTCAGATATTTTAACGGCTGAAAGTTCAGAAGTATTAAAACGCGAAATTGTCCAAACGTTGAATAATGAAGAAGAGGCAAATGTGGAATTAGAAATGGTTTCTAAATCTGGGGAGACACTATGGACCGAAGCTTACATTACAGGCGTACAAGACCCGGTTCGTGAGGAAGTGTATCAATACGTGACAATCGCTCGTGAAATCACACAGCGTAAACAAAAAGAAGAAGAATTACGCTTTTTAGCATACCATGATACGCTGACGCTTTTACCTAATAGACGCTATTTATCCTTGCAATGTGAAAAGCTTGAACAAGAAGCGAAGGAAAGACAACAGTCGATTGTCGCAATGTATATTGATGGCGACAATTTTAAGGCGATAAATGATGTGTACGGTCATGATGTTGGGGATGAATTTATCCGCGAATTTGGACGCGCACTGAAGCGAAGTTTACGAGATTCAGATTTTGTTTGTCGCATTGGCGGAGATGAGTTTGTCGTCCTATTAACGCATATGTCGTTAGAGGAAGCGGTATGTGAGCAACAGATTTTAGCAACAATTGAACGCATTCAACAGGTGTTACGAAAAGGTTGGGATATTGCGGGAAACCATTTTGCGCCGACATCATCAATTGGCATTGCCGTTTATCCACAGCACGGAACATCGGTTGAGTTATTATTAGAAAAAGCAGATAGTGCATTGTATTTGGCGAAAAATGTGAGTGGAAAAGATTCCTACCGTTTTGCATCGAATTAATTGAATAGGGAGGTAGCGTAATGGAAAAGTCGATTTTATTAGTCGAAGATGAGAAGAGCATCGCGCGCTTTGTCGAGTTAGAGCTGAAACATGAGGGATATGATGTAACGGTTTGCTATGATGGACGAAGTGGCTTAGAAGCGGCATTAGAGAAAGAATTTGATGTGCTTTTACTAGATGTTATGCTACCCGAACTGAATGGGATTGAAGTGTGCCGCCGTGTGCGAGCGCAGTCTTCAGTCCCTATTCTTTTGATTACAGCGAGAGATGCTGTAATGGACCGAGTAGCAGGGCTTGACGCAGGAGCAGATGATTATTTGGTTAAACCATTTGCGATAGAGGAGTTATTAGCACGTATTCGTTCTGCACTACGTCGTACAACGACTAGTACCGAGCATGATACATTAGCGCTTAAAAATATTATTTTAGATGAAACCGCCTATACGGCAACTGTTAATGGAGAGCCAATTCGTTTAACGAAAACAGAATTTGATTTATTACATTTATTAATGCGTTCAAAAAATAAAGTATGTACACGAGAAATTATTTTAGAAAATGTTTGGGGCTACGATACAGATGTAGAAACAAATGTAGTTGATGTTTATATTCGGCATTTACGTGCGAAATTACCCGCTAATACGATTGAAACTGTACGTGGTGTAGGATATGTGATGCGCGAATGAAAAAACTAACCGCATATTGGCATCGACTGACATTAAAACACAAATGGGCACTTACATCTGCGAGCGTACTATTTATTAGTTTTGCGCTCGTGTGTGTCATTTTATACATCGCGATTAATAGTTGGCTTCTAAATGAAGAAAAAACTTCTGTGACACGCTCTATGGATGATTTAACAGCATTTTTTGAAACGAGAGGAAGTCATCTGACGATTAATGAGATGCAACATAATACGGGCTTGATGAATTCGATTGTAGATAAGGATCAAACGGTCCGTATTTTAAATACTGACGGAATTGAAATCCTTCGTTTAAATAATACAAGTGAGGAAATTCCAGATTTACCGCAAAATATCCCGCTAAAAGGGTATACGATACAACAAGTGAAAGTTGATGGCGCAGACAGCTTTGTGGCGATAGGATATTTACGACTAGGAAATTTTGATGGCTATTTACAATTAACACACCCATTAACATCACTTGCTTCGCTAATGAAGTATATTTTGACGTCGATGTTGTTGATGGGCCTGATTGCATTAATTGCTTCGTGGTTTATTAGTTCGGCGCTCGCAACGCTTTTATTACAACCATTAAAACGATTGTCTTCAGATATGAAGCGTGTAGCAGCACATCGTTTTGAAGCGCCTATTCAAGTCACTGTCGATAGTCAGGATGAGATTGGGGACTTAGTAAAAGTTTATAAACAAATGATGACAGAATTAGAAAGTGCTTTTTTACAGCAGCAACGGTTTATTTCAGACGCTAGTCATGAATTGCGTACACCGATTCAAGTATTAGAAGGGCATTTGTCAATGATTCAACGCTGGGGAAAAGACGACCTGGAAGTATTAAATGAATCACTTATGACATCGATTGATGAAGTAAGACGGATGAAACAATTAATAGAAGAATTATTAGAACTAGCACGGCATGAGGCAAAGGATATTTCGCAGGGAGCCATTGTTGCTGAACAAACAGAGATAGTTATGAAAGAAATGAAAACAATTGCACCAAATGCTGAAATAAATCTTCATTATAATGAAGATTTTCATAATGTTCGCGTTATGATTTCAGAAAATGCATATCGCCAAATTTTGCATAATATATTGCAAAATGCTGTTCGATACACTTCTTCTATACCTAGCATTAACATTTACTTGACATTTGATTTGAACAATTGCACAATCGTAATCGAAGACAATGGGATAGGGATGTCGCCAGAATCTTTAGAGCATATATTTGAACGCTTTTATCGTGTTGATAAAGCGCGTTCGAGAGAGCATGGTGGGACAGGTCTTGGCCTAAGTATCGTCAAAATGCTTATTGATAAATACGATGGAACACTTGAAGTATCGAGCGCATTAAATGAAGGAACAACTTTTACGATTCATCTACCACTTTTTTTAGTGCAAGAATCCATTTAATTCTTAGCGAAATAAGTCGTTAAAGATGAAATATGCTAGTTTTGAATTAAATTATTGAATTTTTTGTGAAGAGTAGTAAGATTGAATGGTGAAAGCGTTTGTAAAACATAGGACAAATTATGTCTATGTTCACAAATAGTAATAATATATAGTGGATTTTTTGATTTTTAAAATTGTTAATCGAAGTGCCACTTAGGCAAAATAGTTGGAGGTAATCTCATGACAAACAGTAATCCATGGGCTGCTTTTTCAGGTCCTAACCTAGGTTATGTAATGGATATGTACGATCTTTACTTAACTTCCCCAGAAGAAGTAGACGCAGAACTTGTCGCTTTATTTGAACAATACGGTGCACCAGTTGATACAACAGCTCAAGCAGCAGTAGCAACTACAGGCGCAGCAAATACAGGCGATATTCAAAAAGTATTAGCAGCGGTACAATTAGCAGATGCAATCCGTCAACACGGTCATTTAGCAGCTGACATTTACCCTCTACACAACCAAAATCTTGATACAACGCGTATTGAAACAAGCGCATACAACTTAACAGACGCTGACTTACGTGAAGTACCTGCATCAGTACTATTAAACAACGTTCCTGCAAACGTTAACAATGGTCTAGATGCAATCAACTACTTAAAAGAAATTTACACAAACAAAATCGCTTACGAATTCAATCAAGTTGTTGGTAAAGACGAACGTGAATGGATTCAATCTAAAATTGAAAGCGGTGCATTAAATGCTCCACTATCAAATGATGATAAAAAAGCTGTTTTAAACATGTTAAACAAAGTTGAAGGTTTCGAACAATTCCTTCACAAAACATTCGTTGGTGTAAAACGTTTCTCTATTGAAGGCGTTGATGCATTAGTTGTTTTAATCGAAGAAATTATTAAAGGTTCTGAAGCGAGTGGCGTTAAAAACATCCAAATTGGTATGGCTCACCGTGGTCGCTTAAACGTGTTAACCCACAACGTTCACAAACCATATAAAATGATGCTTGCTGACTTTGCTCATGTACCATCAGAATTATTCGTTCCTGAAGATGGTTCTCTTAAAGTGACAAAAGGTTGGTCAAACGATGCGAAATATCACTTAGGTGCTACTTACAAAGCGCCGAATGGTACGACAATCGGTCTTGCATACAATCCATCACACTTAGAAGTAGTTAGCCCAGTTGTTACTGGTCAAACTCGTGCAGCTCAAGATGATACTTCTAAAGCTGGTGCGCCAGTACAAGACGCTTCTAAAGCATTAGCTATTTTAGTGCATGGTGACGCAGCATTCGCTGGTCAAGGTGTTGTAACAGAAACAATGAACTACTCTCGTACAAAAGGCTTTGGTACAGGCGGTTCAGTACACATCATCGCAAACAACATGATTGGTTTCACAACTGAACGTTTCGACTCTCGTTCTACTGTTTACTCTTCAGATCCTGCAAAAGGTTACGAAGTGCCAGTAATCCACGTAAACGCTGACGAACCAGAAGCTGTTGTACAAGTTGCACGTTTCGCAGTTGAATACCGTGAAAAATTCGGTAAAGACATTTTAGTAGACTTAATCGGTTACCGCCGTTATGGTCACAATGAAATGGATGAACCAATGATTACAAACCCTGCAATGTACAATCTTGTTCATAAACATGACACAGTTCGTGCGCTATACGGTAAACAATTAGCTGCAGAAGGCGTTGTAACGGAAGCAGAAGTTGAACAATTACAAAAAGACATCAAAGCTGAATTACAAGCTGACCTTGATTTCATTAAAGAACAAGGCGCAGGTAAACATTCAGAATTAACAATGCCAGAAGCTGTTGCAAACGGCTACGAACTTGTTGAAACAGGTGTTGAAAAAGCTCGTCTTGAAAAAATGAATGAAGAACTTCTTACTTTCCCAGAAGACTTCCACGTATTCAAAAAATTAAACAAAATCTTAAACCGTCGTCGCGATCCATTCCAAGGTAAAGGTAAAATCGACTGGGGCCACGCTGAAACATTAGCATTCGGTACAATTTTACAAGATGGCAACCCAATCCGTATTACTGGTCAAGATGCGCAACGTGGTACATTCTCACAACGTCACCTTGTTCTACATGACGAACAAAACGGTAACGAGTACACACCACTTCACGGTATTTCAGGCTCAAATGCTTCATTCACAGCGATTAACAGCCCATTATCTGAAGCATCAATCGTAGGTTACGAATATGGTTACAACTTACAAAATGAAGACGCTCTTACAATTTGGGAAGCACAATATGGTGACTTCGCAAACATGGCGCAAATGATGTTTGATAACTTCGTGTCAGCTACTCGCTCTAAATGGGGCGTACGCTCAGGCCTAGTATTATCATTACCACACTCTGCAGAGGGTCAAGGTTCAGAACATACATCTGCACGTTTAGAACGTTTCTTACAATTATCAGCTGAAAATAACTGGACAGTTGTTATGCTTTCAAGCGCTGCCAACTACTTCCACTTATTACGTCAACAAGCTGCTATCTTAGGCACAGACGAAGTTCGTCCATTAGTTATGATGTCTCCTAAATCACTTCTACGTAACCAAATCGTAGCTGCTGATGTAGAAGAATTAACTTCTGGTAAATTCCAAACAATCATCGAACACCCAACTACAGGTAAAAACGTTGATGCAGTAGAAAATATCGTACTTGCTTCTGGTAAAATGGCAATCGATCTTGCAGAAAAAATCGGTGAAGGCGAAGGATTCGATCACTTACATCTTGTACGTGTTGAACAACTTTACCCATTCCCAGAAAAAGAAATTGCAGATGTATTCGCGAAATTCCCGAATGCAAAAACAATCAAATGGGCTCAAGAAGAACCGAAAAACATGGGTTCATGGTTCCTTGCAGATCCGTACCTACGCGAGTTAGCTACAGATGCTCAAGAAGTGAAATATATTGGTCGTCCAGCATTATCTTCTCCAGCAGAAGGCGATGCAGATGCATATAAAGAAGCACAAGCAATCGTAATTGAAGATTCATTATCTAAATAATTTCGGATATACCGAATAGGAGGAAATTAAAGTGGCAGACATTATCGTACCAGAATTAGCAGAATCTATCACAGAAGGTGAAATCGTACGTTGGGTTAAAAACGTAGGTGACACAGTTGAGAAAGGTGAATTCATCGTTGAACTAGAAACAGATAAAGTAAACGCTGAAATCATCTCAGAAGAAGCAGGCGTATTAGTTGAAATCCTTGCGCAAGAAGGCGACGTTGTAGAAGTAGGCGCTGTAATCGCGAAAGTAGATCCAAACGGTACAGCTTCAGCACCAGCTGCAGCACCAGCAAAAGAGGAAGCTCCTGTTAAAGAAGCAACACCAGCACCAGCAAAAGAAGAAGCGCCAAAAGCTGCACCAGCTGCACCAGTAGTAGAAGAAACTACTGCTAACGGTCGCGTAATCGCTTCTCCAGCTGCTCGTAAATTAGCTCGTGAAAAAGGTATCGATCTTGGCGCAATCAACCCAGTTGATCCTCAAGGCCGCGTACGCGTACAAGACGTAGCTGCTCATAACCCAGCTGCACAACAAGCTCCAGCTCAAACACAAGCTGCAGCACCAACACCAAAAGCTACACCAGCTGCAGATGAATCTCGTGTAGAAGTTGTTAAAATGACTCGTCGTCAAAAAACAGCTGCTAACCGTTTACTTGAAGTATCTCAAGGTACTGCAATGTTAACAACATTCAATGAAATTGACATGACAAACGTTATGGCACTTCGTAAACGCAAAAAAGATGCATTCATGGAAAAACATGATGGTACTAAACTAGGCTTCATGTCATTCTTCACAAAAGCTGTAACTGCTGCTCTTAAAGCATACCCAGCTGTAAATGCTAAAATCGTTGGCGAAGAAATTCACTACAATAAATTCTTTGATGTTGGTATCGCTGTATCAACTCCAGATGGTTTAGTAGTACCAAACGTACGCGACACAGATCGTAAAAACTTCGCTGAAATCGAAGGCGACATTGCTGATTTAGCTGTTAAAGCACGTAACAAAAAATTAGCTTTATCTGACCTTGAAGGTGGTTCATTCACAATCACTAACGGTGGTGTATTCGGTTCATTAATGTCTACACCAATCATCAACGGTGACCAAGCTGCAATTCTTGGTATGCACAACATCGTACAACGTCCAATCGCTGTAAACGGTGAAGTTGAAGTTCGTCCAATGATGTACGTGGCTCTTTCTTACGACCACCGTATCATCAACGGTAAAGAATCTGTTGGTTTCTTAAAAATGGTTAAAGAATTAATCGAAAACCCAGAAGATTTATTATTAGAAGCTTAATCAAACCCTTGCGTAGCAAGCGTTTGAAGCACTTCTGAAAATGAAGATATAAAGAAAGCCTCCGAGAAATCGGGGGCTTTTTTTGTGCTGTTTTAAGGCTTTTTTTTGCTCGTGACTATATTTTGACTATATGAGCTTATATTTTTCGGTTCATTTAAGAAGTTTATAAGCAAATCTGTCGTTTTTTCGACTTGTTCTGTAGTCACGTGTGTATAGATGTTCATCGTCGTTTCAATATGCGCATGGCCGAGCAGTTTTTGGACTACTTTAACATCTACACCTGCAGCAAATAGTAGGGAAGCGCAAGAGTGACGAAGACCATGTACAGTGATACGTGGCAGCTTATATTTTTTACAAAGCTTCGTTAACACTTCATTGACATATGAATTGCGAAACGGATCAAACGATGTTTCTTTAATAAAAATGAATGAGTGCTCGGTTCGCTCACCAAATTGGAGCCGCAGTTTTTTATTTTGTCGGATTAAATCTTTCAATACCGCATATGTTTCATCGTCTAAATGTAGCTCCCGTATCGATGTTTTCGTTTTAGGCTTCAGCAATTGATACGAGCCATCTTTGTTATAAAAGAGTGTTTTATTGATCGTGATATTTTGAGTAGCATCATCAATATCCTTATCTTGAAGCGCCAACAACTCACCTTTACGCATTCCGGTAAGCAACAATGTACGGAACATCGCATAACGCTTTAAGCTTTCGTGTGCTTTGACTTGCTCTAAAAAATACAATGATTGTTCTTTCGTCCAAAATTTCTCTAAAGCTTCTTCTTCCTCGAAAAAAGTATTTTTAGGATAGACTGTATTATCAAAAGGGGAAGCCTCAATATAATTGTTTCGAACGGCGAAATCGAATACATTTCTCGCTTGAATGACAATCGGTTTATACGATTTTAATTGTGTAGACATATGATGTATATAGTTTTGGCATTCTTTTTTCGTAATGTCCTTTAATCGTTTGTCGCCAAAAGTCGGCAATATCCATTTGTTGAAATCAACGGATTTACGATAAACAGTAGATGATTTTAGATGCGTAGAATATTCTGCTTCATACTCTTTAAACATTTGTCGGTACGTATAGTGCGCTTTTGAATTCAATTTCACTTTTGAATCCTCTGCCTCTAATTCTTTCGCTGCTAATTTTGCCTCACTTAGTTTATGAAAGCCACGTCTAGTTGTGAGCTTTTTTTCAAAAGTGACGGGATCCGTTAAATAAAGACGAATCATCCAAAACTCACCTTTAGTCGTTTTATATTTTGAAAATGATGCCATAAAAGGTCCTCCTTTTTGTTATTACGTATATCGTACCAACTAGAATCAGTCGTGATGTGCCAATTTAGGCTCGTCTAGTGCGGTTTTGTGAAGAGGAATGATGTGATTGTTTATGTAGTGGTCTAATCGCTTACAAGCGAATGTCAGGCTAATACTAAATGTATCTTGCAGCACTCTTACAGCGGCAAAATAATCATTAGGTAAGTCCATTTCTTTTAGCATGAATGTGGGTACAGCTGCATGGAGCGCAAAATTATTGGCCTTCCGTTCCTGATATTCAACGAAACTGGAAGGCAGCTGCATCTGATCACCAGCATGAAAAAGAATGTGGCAAAGCTCGTGACAGAAAATTTGCCATCTAAAATTTGGTAGCATATGTAGATTTAAAAAAATGAATGATTTGTTATGTATTGTGGCCGCCTGGCTTTTTTCATCCCAGTAATAAAGGCCGATATTAAGTTTTGAAGAAAGATTTTCACACACTAATTCCTCTGGTATGCGTATACCTATAGTTTGATATAAATTACTAATGTAGTCTTCTAAATGATTCAATTGTTACATCTCCTAAGCAAACGTATGTTCTTTATGAGTATATAAGAAAACCCCACTAATGTGAAGTAGGGTTTGTAGGAGCTAGAATTTATCTTAATAATTTATTTATATTATGTTAAAATTTCACAATTTAGTATATAATGAAATTTTATATAAATCCTAAAAGTAGGTGATGAAAAATTGAATTTATTATTGGTAGTTGTTGCGACAGGTATACCAGGGTTCCTGTCATACGCGTATCTTAGTCAATTGGGTATTATTATTTTTAGTAAAAATGAAAAAGATGATAAGGTTATTGTATTGTCTATTTTCTCATTTTTAAATATAGGTTTGTCTTTCTGTGTATTCTATTGGCTAACCAGCATAGAACCTTCTAAGAATATGCCATTTTCAGCAGTAATTAAATTGTTTATAGTTACTCTAATTATAAGTGCCATACTCACATTAACTTTATATCCATATGTGTTAAAAAAAATGAAAAAGACAATTGAAACATATCAAGGAAAAAATAATATCAGTATAAAATCTAATCAAACAGTTATTGAAAAAATCATAGATAGTACAGAGTATAAGTTTAAAGCTGTTTACATATTTGATTTTGATAATAATTTTATAGAAAGCGGTTATTTGAAAAGATACTCTGGTGAAGAGACAACAGGTTTTCAAATATCATTAGCTACAGAAACATTTTACAATGATGAAAAGCCAACTTTTAACGAAATTCTTAATAAGTTCAATACTGACCCAATACCTGAAGCGAATGAATTATTATTAGATGTAGATAAAAAAATAAAAATTTTTATTTTCAGACATAATTAAGATTTTCGAATAGGTGGTTTTGCTTCACTTCTGTTAGGAACGCTAGTTGTCGTACTACGAGTTTCATTATTGCTGCTCGTTGAAGTCTTTGAAGTTGGCTGTTTAGACATTTCCAATTCTCCTTTCTACTAATTTTAAAATTTAATATTTATCAAAATAAAAATGGGCATAATATATGTCCTTTTTTTATTTCCTAGATTTAAAACTTAAAAGAACTTCCCAGCTTCCTCAAATGTTGACATCAAGTTTGGCACATCCTTGAATGACAGGTTGTACAAGCTGCTCTTTAAGAAGTAAGTTGGCTCATTGCTAGTGCGGTTTGCACGTGAACTTAGGCGCGCATTGATAAATCCTGTTTCTTTTACGACAGGGTTTTCGTCTAAGAATTTAGCGATTTCATTTGATTTTACAGTGTACAATTTAATGTCCTCGCTTTGATTGACGTACTGTCCAACTAAATAACCGAATGTTGTAGATCCTTGTGCCACGACTGATGAAATGAAGAAATCACTTAATGGGTTTCCTTTTTCCACCGAATAGTTTTCTTCTGATGTTTTCATTAAGGTCTTGTAAGCTGCTGCTTGTGGGAACACTACTGTTACACCTTCAAAATCTTCAAATGTATTAAGTGAATTAATTTCTTCTTGTGTGTAGTAAATTTTCTTTTCTTCTACAACAGCAGTAGCTACTCCAGCTGCAACAGGCTCCGCAGTAGGTTGTGTCACATCAATATTGAACTTCTCACTGATAACCTCGGAAATCGCCTCATGAATACTCTTTTGGATGATAGGGCGTGACGTATTAATGAACTGCTGCGTCACTTTAAATTTAAAGCGCTCTTTAATGACAAATTTAATAAAATCATCGCTTGGCGTATCAAAAATTTCTTTAATAACCGATTTGAACGAGTGGAAGTAAATCAGTGATTCTGCCAATGTTTTAATTGTTTCTTCGTCATATAAGTTTTTCGAGAATTTAATAAGGTGCTCGAAATCTTCCTCGGTATAGCTCGTAATATTAAAAATAAAGAACGGTTTGTTGTCCATAATATTGGCGTTGTTTAAGTCAGTGAAGAAATGATACTCAATACCATTCGTTAAAATCCCTAATTTAACGCTAGGGAATGTACTGAAATAGCGACTTAATTGAGGCGCATTTTTAACGATTTTAGTGTGGATTGATTTGGCTTCTACAAAAATTCGTGGTTGGCCATTTAGTGTAATTGCATAATCTACTTTTTCGTTTTTCTTATGGAAGTCTGCTGTGAATTCAGGTGTTACTTCTTTTGGGCTATATGTATCAAAACCTAGACCATTAAGGAAAGGTAAGATTAAAAATTGTTTTGTTGATTCTTCATTTTTAATAAGCTCACTGTTTTCTGATACTACTTTATTTAGCACTTCCAAAGTTTCTTTTAAGTTCATATTCAAATCCCCCTAAAACAATATAAATTTAATAATTATTTTTACCTATATCTTATTTGAAAAAAGAAGCACTTAATTGTGCTGCTTTAAATTTCCTCATTATCTTTCAAAATTTCCCACATCTTACGCAGCTTACGCAAATCTTCTTCTTTAGATTCTGGAAGTTCTTTATACCATTTTTCTAAAGTTGGATCATTAGCAAAAGCTTCAAATTCTTTTTGTTTATTTTGTGAATCTAGTTTTGCCGAACGACCTAGTAGAAAATCTGTGGTGGTGTCGAGAACGTTAGCTAGTTTTACAATTTCTTCATCCTTTGCAGGACGTTCTCCAGATTCTATACGATTCATTACACTAGTATTTAAGCCGACTCTTTTAGCTAGTTCGCGTTGTGTCCAGCCTTTGCGCTCGCGTAAGTAAATGATGTTGTCACCAATATTCATGTGATCATCACTCCTTATTTCATTAGTTTTAGTTTACCATTTTTCTATTTTGGAAATATGTAAATTGCTAAAATAGAAAAAATAATGCTTGAATTTCTATTTTAGCAATGATAATATGAATCTAATGAGTTGCTAAAACAGCAACGTAGAGAGGTGGGAAGATTGTTAGAATTAAATTTGAAATCTATAAAAAAACAAAGAATCGAACAGAAAAAAACATTACAGGACCTTGCGGATGCGTTAGATTATAAGAGCGCATCAACATATATGAAGCATGAAAAAGGTGATCATGCTTTTAAAGCAAATCAACTGCCTATGTTAGCGTTCGTTTTAAACTGTTCAATTATGGACTTTTTTTCAGAAAAAGATTGCTAAAATAGAAATTTTGGAGGTATTTTATGAATCAATTAGAAATTTATGAATTTGAAAATAATCAAGTAAGAACTGTATTGATTAATGATGAACCATTTTTTGTGGCAAAAGATGTTGCTGAAACACTGGGTTATACAAATTCACGTAAAGCAGTGCAAGACCATGTAGATGAAGAAGATAAGGGAGTAACGAAATGTGACACCCTTGGCGGTAAGCAAACATTCACAGTTATCAATGAATCAGGAATATATGCGTTAATATTTGGTTCCAAACTTCCAACAGCCAAAGTATTTAAACGCTGGGTGACAAGTGAAGTCTTACCTAATATTCGTAAAACGGGAGCACATCTAACTCCTGACACAATCGAAAAAGTACTCACTGATCCAGACACAATCATTCAAATTGCTACGCAGTTGAAAGAGGAACGTGCGAAGCGTATGCAAGCAGAGGTCGTTATTGAGCAGCAAAAGCCAAAAATTTTCTTTGCAGATGCAGTCGAAGCAAGTAATTCGTCGATTTTGATTGGTCAGCTTGCAAAAGTAATTACACAGAATGGCTTACACATCGGGCAAAATAATTTATTTAAATGGTTGCGTGATCATGGTTATTTAGGCAAAAAAGGCGCGCACTACAACGAACCAACTCAATACGCAGTCGAAAGAGGTTGGTTTGAGGTTGTAGAGCGCACCATACCAAAGCCAGATGGCAGTGTGCGTATTACACGCACGACTAAAATTACTGGCAAAGGGCAAATTTATTTTCTTAACAAACTTTTAACAAAAGTTAAACACGTTGATAATGATAGGAATTCTTAATGTGTGCAGCATGATATTTACCATGCGAGTCAGCAGTTAAAAGATTTTGAAAAATAAATTCTGGAACACCAAAGTAATCATAAGTTGCATTTTTAAATTGGATTCTTAAGATTTGTGAACTAGCTTCATATCCGGCAGCAACTAAATTACTAGATGTTAATGGAGTCATAGTCATATTAACACCTCCTTCCTTTAGCTATATTCAACATTAGAGTAAGGAATCCTTTGATAAATTTTTATTAAATATAAGAAAGAAGTGATTTTATGGATGCTACAAAAGAATTACAAGTGTTAAATGAGCAATTCGTACTTCAAAAATTTCAGCTTCTTATTAAAGAAGCTTATGAAAAAGGAGTAGAGGATGGTCAAAAAACGCTAGGTTATCCAATGGTATTACGTCGCGAACACTTAGCGGAAATTTTATCAATTAGTTTACCTACAGTAGATCGCTTAACAAGTAACACCTCATTTCCTCGTTTAAAGGATGTGCAGGCGCGTTATCCACGTGAAGCTGTATTTAAATGGATTGAAGAAAATACAGTCATTATTGATGCATTACGTTAAGTATAACTGCTAGGTGTGCTAGTGATGGTACACCTACTGGTGAAAATATAGTTTTATGGGAATTTTTAATTTGAAAGGGGAGTTTATTGTGAAAAAAGTAAATAAATTGATACGCGAAATGCGTGGCACCACACATCAACAGAATTTAGCAGAAGAATTGAATGTATCACGAGAAAGTATTTCAAAATATGAAAATGACCGAACGAAGTTGCCAGTAGATGTAAGCAATGGGTTCATGCAAAAATTCAATAATCCGGAATTTGCTATTACATTAGGTCACGAATATACGGGGACCGGACCTATTTGGTTGGATGGTCCAAATGTGGACTTGCATCGATCTAGCGTGAAGGAAAAAACGTTAGAGGAATTGGAAGAAGCGATTCATAAGCTGCGCAATACAAGCCTAGCGAAGCCATTAGTCAACTTAACACCGTATGAACTACAGTCGGTGCGAGAAGCCTTGGAAGAACTGGTGGAGGCGCAAACCGCGATGGCACATTTGGTAGCGGTTATATGTATGGAAACAGGCATTAGCTATACCGATGTATGGGCGCAGCATTATCGCTCTCTGCAAAGCTCCGGCTACGTGGAGGTTTAAGCATATGACTCAATATTATCGCACAGAAGATGCGCCAGAAGCTTTAGAACTGATGCAGCACATTGAACAATTGCAAGAAAAGTTACTTGTCGCTGTACATCGAAGTGATATGGCAACATCGCAAGAAATTATGGTACAGCAAAATGAAGCGATTGCAGAGCTTGTACGCCTTCAAAAAGTATATCAGCAACATAAACGCTTAATCGCGATTGTGAAGCGTATGAGTGAGCTAGGCATTGAAATGGAGGTGATAATTCGTGAAACACGTACACGCGCTATTCTTTGATGAAGAATCAACGGTAGGGGAAATGGTGCAGTTTTATGGCGAGGTTGTTTTAATGGCTGCAGTCGGGCTTGGCACATTGTCTATTGTGTCACCGGACATGATGAAATTAACGCTCATCTGTCTCGTATTATTGTTCATCGCCGTATGGGTCATTGGAAAAAAGGCAAAAAAAGAAGACACTCAACTTAAAAAAAGTTAAATGTCTAACACACACACTCATTATAGCACGAAGTAGGGAGATTTAAAAATGTCAGAGATAACATGGGTCAAACTCAAAACAGATATGTTTGAGAATGACAAAATTAAGCTTATTGAAGCTTTGCCGGCAGCCGATACAATCATCGTTATTTGGGTGAAGTTAATCGCTGCTGCAGGTAAGGCCAATCAAAATGGATTTATCATGCTAACAGAAAATATACCAATGAACGCCGAAGAAATGGCGACCATTTTCAACCGCGATATTAATACGGTCCGCCTAGCGCTACAAACGTTCCAACGCTACGGAATGATTGAGTTGGACGGCGATGCAATGCGCATTAAAAATTGGGAAATCCATCAGAATATTGATGGAATGGACCGAGTAAGATTACAAAATCGTGAGCGGAAAAGAAGGCAACGTGAGAAAGAAAAACTAATTAAATTGGGTCCCGTTCCGTCACGTGACAGTCACGCAACAGATATAGATAAAGAATTAGATATAGATAAAGATAAAGAAAAAGAAAGATATAAAGAAAAGAAAGATATTGTGCCGGACAAGTCCGACACGATACCTTATCAATCTATTCTCGCGTATTTAAATCAACAGGCTCAAACATCTTATCGAGCCACTTCAAAAGCCACACAGCAATTAATCAAAGCTCGTTTTAACGAAGGCTTTACAGAACAGGATTTTTATAAAGTCATCGATAACAAAGTGTCTACGTGGTTAAACAATGAGTTTGCTAAATATTTACGACCACAAACTTTATTCGGTACAAAATTCGAAGGCTATTTAAACGAAAGGGTGAAAGGCAATGAAAACATTCGAGGAAGTAATGGTAGCGCTACAGGAGAAAGCGCACCAAGTCTCCGAGGATTCTGCTCAAATTGAGTATAAGTGCAACGTTTGCAAAGACGAAGGTGGCTGGATTGAAGAATGTGAGCCAGTTACGTTTTATTCAACAATCGAAAAAGATGCAGATGGCAAAGCTGTCCTAGATGAATTTAACAAGCCAGTTTATAAACGTCAGCCAATGAAAAATGAAAATTGGGTTTCATGTAGTTGCCAGCAGCAAAAGCAAATTGAACGTCTTATCGCTAATTCACAAATTACAAGTGAATTTCAAAAGAAAGGCTTTAAAAACTTTGATATAGAAGGCCATGCACCAATTATTAGCAAAATGCGAAATGAAGCGCTGAAATACTATAACAACTTTGCTGAAATTCGTAATGAAATGGAAAACAGCATTGCACTTGTAGGTCAAGTTGGCTCTGGTAAAACGCATTTACTTTCTGCTATTGCAAATGGTCTCTTACAACAAAATATTTCGGTAATGTACTTTCCGTTCGCAGAAGTGATGGAAAAGATGCGCGAAAATGAATTTGCGTTAAAAGATAAGATTATTCATCAGGCGCAGCAAGCAGATGTATGGTTTTTAGATGATCTATTCAAGCCAGTAACAAAAATGGTAAATGGTAAAACGACAAAAGTTCCGCGTGCCAGTGAGTGGGCGCAAGAACGAATGTACGAAATCATTAACTATCGCTACCTCAACAAAAAGTCGATTTTATTATCTTGCGAATTGGACTTTGAAATGTTGCTACAAATTAACGATGCGATTGGCTCACGCTTATTTGAAATGTGTAGCAGCTACTTAGTGACGATAGCAGAAGATCCATTTTTAAATCATCGTTTGCGTAAGGTGTATCATGCATAAGCCATTAAGACAAATTGTTAGAGCCAGTACACGTTATGCGCTACAGCTGAAAGTGAAAGACAGAGAGCAGCGAGGTTGGCTCCAAATAGGCGAAATGAAGTGTGAAGGCTTTTATTACGGAGCCTTTGCGGTGTTAATGGAATTTCAACGGGGCAGGTGATTTTTGTGGAGACAGGTGAATACGCATTGTATAAGGGCGAGGCGTTATTGGCCATCGGTACGCTAGAGGAAATCGCTGCTGAAAGAGGTGTAAAGCCGCGCACCATTTACAACTACTCTATGCCAGGGCATATTGCGCGTATGGAGGAACAGAAAGCGTCAGTATCGCATAAATTGCATGCTAAACGTGTAAAACGGGGCGTATACAAGGTTTTTGACGATAATAGGCTAATTGGTGAGGGAAACCTCAAACAGCTCGTACAGCAGACAGGAATTGATGTTGAGAAGCTAAAAAATTTATTTTACGGAGAGCCGCCGAAGATTCGCAAGAAAAATTATCAAGTGGCGGTTCGATTGGAGGGATAGGGAATGGATGAATTACAGGAACAAAAAACGATGCTAGAAGTGCTTATCGAATTTGCGAATGCACGAGAAGAGCTGAATGAACAACAAAAAGAGTTACTGGTAAAGATTTATAAATGCAAGCGTGGCCAAATTTTACGTAAAGGTAAAACGGAACGTATTTTATATGGTGCAGATCATATGTTCATCGCATACATGACCAAGCGTTCAAAAAGAAAAGTAACAGCTTTGAATATTCCAGAGTTTTTAAAGTGGGCTGAAAAAGCTGAATTTGTGGAGGAATAATAAATGCAGCAGCTATCCATATTTTCGGTGCTACAACAAATTACAGATATTGAGCTGATTATGCGTAACATTGAGAAATTACAAATTGGTGATTCAATCATTACAGTCACTTGTGATATTGAACGAAATGAAAAAATGCTTACAGTTCGCGCCAAAGAATTTGAGGAAACATTTAAAACGGGAGCAGCAGCGTTAATGTATATCAAAAATTATTTCGAAAATGGACCAGAATATATAAAAAGGCATCAAACAATAAAGTCTGATGCCAGGTCTAAGAAGTGGTAGCCGCCACTTCTTTTGTGCGTTACTATGCTATATACCCACAACTATTATAGCATAGGGGAAGAAAATGTGAGACTAAAAGAAGTACAATTAGATAGTGCAAATAACCTAAAGTTGGATATAATGGAGCTACCACCAACATGTGTGATTGTCATCAGTGATGGCAAAGCAAAGTTAAGTGAATTGCCAGCTTTTGCGGAGACCAATATTGTGACACATGGAGGAAAGGTGAAAAGAATCAGATGGAATGAGGGAGAAGAATTTTGAATGTAGAAGAATGGATTGCAGTTGTAGGTGCAGTTGCAACTATAGGTACAGCAATAGTAACTTTTAGAAATGTGAAATTAGTTAAGAAAAATTTGGATTTACAAAAAGCTGAGTGGGAAATGGAAAGAAAACCTTATCTATTATTAGATACTACACCGATAGAATTTTCTCTAATTGAGGATGAAATTAGTGAGCCTCATAAAGAAATTGTAGTGAATAACCAAGAACTTGATTTTTATGAAGGAGCATTAGCATCTTTTCAAGAATTATCTTTCCCTATAATTAATATTCATAAAGGTATAGCGAAAGATATCGAAGTAATTGCAACAACAAGAAATGTTGAAAACTATATTGGCGTGGAAATTAACGGCTTTGCCTATGTAGAGTATGATGAATCATCAATCAAGAAGATTAAAAATGAAAATGGTGATGATTTTTTACTATACACATTTGAATATGATGATGAAAAACACGAAAATTACTTAGATATTACAAAAAAAGAAGAAATTTTATTTATGGATTTTAATAATAAAAAACATGTAGTTTCTTTACCAAGTAGCTATCTTTATTTTTTATATCTTCATTGCGTAGGGATGTTTAGAGGAAATGAAAATTTTGTTGCACCTATATTGGATGTTAATATTAAGTGCAATGACATTAATAATAAAGAATATAGTTATAAGTATACAGTCACAATGAAAAGTTGGCAGGTAGGCAAAGATTTAGATGGTGAAGAATCCTTAAGTATAAGACCTATACTAGAAGTTAAACAGATTCAAGAGAAATAATAGTACGGAATATCCCACCAGCCCTCTGGAGGATAACAAATGTTAGTAGCAAAACGCTGCTTTCATTTGTTGTCCTCTTTTTTATTTGTCCAAAAGGAGATGACAGAATGAATTTGTTAATCGAATACAAAATGACGTTAAAAGAAACGCAGCAGCTACTGCAACAAACGCAGATTAAGTTAGGGAATACAGAAAATGAAGAGCAACAAAATCTTTTAAAAGGTGAAATGGTTACAATTCGTAGTTGGATTAGCAATTTGAAGTATGCGATTGAGTGGATGACAACATGTCGACAACCGGGTACAACGCGTGGTGTAGAGAATCGTGCAGGGTATGAGCGAGAGGTTAGTGTAGATCCGTCGATTCTTCAGCAAGTAATTGAAGATGGCACTTTAGTGTTTGAGCATGAATCAACAGAGCAAGAAGTGGAACGAGAGCAGCATAAGGAACGCATTGTGAAAATGATATTGAAGGTACTCAACAAAAAGGAACGTGCTGTATTTGTATTGGCAGCCAATCAATATACACATCGAGAAATTGCGCAAACATTAAATATGAATCGTTCAACTGTACAGAAAGCTTTGGCGCGCTGTAAGGAAAAAATACAAGCAGAAGGTTGGGTAATGCTATGAGATTTGTACAGCCAATTAAAGATAAAGAGCAGTTACAAGAGTTCGCGGATTATTTATACGCTAAGAATGAGCGCGACTATATTATGTTTATGCTTGGTGTGAACCTTGGATTACGTGTTTCAGATATTCTGCCATTGAGAGTAAGAGATGTGCGTAATAAAGATAGTGTGAAAGTATTTGAGGAAAAGACCGGTAAGTTTAATCAAGTAGTCATTAATTATGAATTAAAAAAAGCATTGGAGCATTATATTAAAGGGATGAAAGACAATGAGTATTTGATAAAGAGTCGAAAGCGTACTAAGACTGGTAAGCAGCAGCCAATAGATCGTGTGCAAGCATATCGTATATTGAAGCAAGCAGCGAAAGCAATTGGTTATACAGGCGACATTGGAACGCATTCATTACGCAAGACATTCGGCTATCGCTTTTATCAAAAGTCTAATCAAGATGTGGGTGCACTGATGCGTATCTTTAACCATGATGACCAGACGATTACATTACGATATATAGGGATTGAACAAGAGCAAGTAGATAATATCATTATGCATCTACATAAATAAAAGTATTGAGTGCGGTTCGTTGTTGATATAACAGCAACCGTTATCTTTTGTGCTTATTCTAATACAACATAACGAGGGTGCTTGTTACATTCAAATAAAACTTTTTTTAGGAATGTTGATACATCAAGGTTTGTAGCCATGTTAGTGAATACAACACTCTGCTAGATATGTTACATTCACGCGGTATAGGTATGCAAGAACACGTATATAGTGAAAGGAGCAATCCTTTCGACTAGAATTTTCTCCCTAATTAAACGGCTATTAAGTATGTTAGCAAGGCTTAGTAGCTGTTTTGTATTGATGAATAATGAACAAACATATAAAGGATGGTGCGTATGCTAGAGCATACACATGAAGCTAAGAAGCTATATAAGAGTGCGGCATGGCGTAAGTGTCGTGCAGCATACATCGTACAGGTGCATGGCTTATGCGAACGCTGCAAAGAGCCGGGAAAGATTGTGCATCACAAGGTACACATCAACAGCAGCAACATACATGACCCAGAGATTACGTTGAACCATATGAACTTAGAGTATTTATGCCAAACGTGTCACAACCAAGAGCACCATGAGAAATATAGTCCGGTGCGTCAGGGCGTGGCATTTGATGAGCTAGGAAACTTGATTAGGGTAGGTGAGTCTGATGGAACTCGATAGTCTACAAAGCGCAATAATGGCCAGCTTATTAGTCGCATCGTTGCCAGAGTTGGAGAAGCAATGGGGATTGACGCAGCAGCAGGTGTGCTATCTGCATAATTGTTTTGACAAGATCCAAGATGAATTTTCACCGAAACAAATGCGTGAAGCGACAATTTCTTTATCTAAAAAAGTATTTACTAAATTTATTGAGGATTTTTCTAACGAGGAAGCCCCCCTATAAATGATTAAAAAGCCCGTAAACATGGGACCGAGAGGGGAGGCTCACGTGATACATAGGTTTCGCGCGTGACCCCCCTCCCCAAGAAAGAAGGTGATTTTGTGCCGAAGAAAAAAGAATTAACAAAAGCAGAACGAATTATCAAAGAGGAACGTCGATTGAAGCGGAATTATAAGGATATTCAAAAAGATAAATTAGCAGTAGCGGATGGTCTTATTCGACGTGCTGCTTTTATGAGAGCGAGCCTTGAAGATATGGAAGTAGATTTGGATGCCAATGGTTTTGTAGAAATGTTTAGGCAAGGTGATCAAGAGCCATATGAAAGAGAGCGTCCCGTTGCTCGCCAGTATCAGCAAATGAACAAAAACTATCAATCTATCATTAAGCAGCTCACAGACTTGCTTCCAAAAGAAGTGGCGAAGAAAGCTGAAAGTGATGGCTTTGATGATTTTGTGAATCGACGTGCTTAAACGTTATCCAGTTGCTTATAACCCTATTATTGATTACTACAACAAAATCGAAACGGGCGAGATTGTTGCAGGGACAAAGGTTAAGCAAATTTATAAACACTTAGTACAAAAAATTTATGAGCCAATTGGTGAGTTTGAGTACCGAGCTGAACGAGCAAACCATGCCATTGAGTTTATTGAAAACTTCTGTAAGCACAGTAAAGGTAAATGGGGAGGTCGGCCAATTGAACTTGAACTATGGCAACAAGCTTTTATTGCGGCTTCTTTTGGGTTTGTTCATAAAATCGATGGAACGAGGCAGTACCGAGAAGTATTGTTAGTCGTTGCTCGTAAAAATGGCAAGTCAACTATTGCATCTGGGTTAGGGTTGTATTTACAAACAGCTGATGGTGAACCGGGCGCAGAAGTTTATGCTGTGGCTACTAAGAAGGACCAAGCAAAGTTAGTTTGGGCTGATGCTAAACGAATGGTAAATAAATCTCCAGCGCTTAGAAAACGAATTAAGCCGTTAGTTTCAGAATTGAGAGCAGATTTTAATGATTCCACTTTTAAACCGCTTGGCTCCGATAGTGAAACACTTGATGGCTTGAACGTTCATGGCGCGTTGATGGATGAAATTCACGCTTGGAAAGATAAAAATTTGTATGACGTTATCGTCGATGGTACTTCAGCGAGAGAGCAGCCACTTATTTTTATGATTACAACGGCTGGCACCATTCGAGAATCTGTTTATGATATGAAATACGATGAAGCAGTTATGCTGTTGAATGGTTTAGCAGATCCAGACGGTTATAAGGATGAACGTTTCTTACCAATCATTTATGAATTGGATAAGCGTGAAGAATGGATGGACGAGAACGCCTGGCAAAAAGCGAATCCCGGCCTTGATACGATTAAACGTCGCGATACGCTGCGTACTAAAGTCAATAAAGCAAAGTCTAATCCAATGCTAGTAAAGAATCTTGTCACGAAAGACTTTAACGTACCTGAAACGACAAGCGAAGCGTGGCTAACATTTGAGGAACTCAATAATACAGCTATGTTTGATGTACAGCAGTTGAAGCCTAAATACGGCATCGGCGGTACAGACTTATCGAAGACGACAGATTTAACTGCCGCTAAAGTTATTTTTATGGTGAAAGGTGATCCGCACATTTATGTGAATCAAATGTATTGGTTACCAGAGGAATTGCTTGAGGCGAGAGCAAAAGAAGACCGTATTCCATATGATTTATGGCATGAGCGCGGTTTGTTGCGCGTTACACCTGGCAATAAAGTACATCCAAAGTTTGTGACGCAATGGTATTTAGAGCAACGTAATGAGCATGGCATTTATTTACCTTGGATTGGCTATGATGCATGGTCAGCAGAATATTGGGTGGAAGATATGAAAGGTCATTTTGGCTCTGAGGCAATGATTCCTGTTCACCAAGGGAAAAAGACCTTATCAGGACCGATGTACAACCTGAAAGCCGATTTAAAAGCCAATACGATCGTTTACAACAACAATCCGATAGATAAATGGTGTTTGTCGAATACAGCTATCGAAATGGATAAGAATTTAAATATCCAACCGACGAAGACAAAGAATCAACGTCGACGTATTGACGGTACCGCAGCGCTATTAAATGCTTATACGATTTTGCAAGATAAAAACGCTGAGTATTTGCAGATGATTTAAAAAAGCCGTACAGCAATAATCTGTACGGCTTAAAGAAATTAAATAGATGCGTTTTCAAATTCTTTTTGGATCTTAAGACATTC
Organism: Kurthia populi; assembly: GCF_042686175.1. Lineage (NCBI taxonomy): Bacteria > Bacillati > Bacillota > Bacilli > Caryophanales > Caryophanaceae > Kurthia > Kurthia populi. The sequence goes on from NZ_JBHUOR010000138.1 coordinate 48,480, forward strand.
ATTTTTAACGTCTGTAGGATTGTTAAATTTAATAAGATCATTGAACCAAAAAATGTTTAAGAAATTACTGGAATCTTTAAAACGATTAATTTCTCCATTCTTTAATAAATCATCATAATTATTGAATTTAAAAGCAATGTCTGCTATCCAATAAGATTCGTATTTTGAAGAATGAGATAGTGGTATAACGATGACAGAACTAATTATTTGAGGGGCCAGATTATGCTGTTTTTCATGGTAAAATTGGATACTAATTTGAATTATTTTTTTGCTTTTTTTTCTATAATTTTCTGTATAAGTGCGAGAAATATATTTTGGAAATATGGTTACTTCATCTGATGGATTTTGATGAATAAAATTTGATGTCATATTCCCTAAATTGTTTTCGTCATAAGGTGAGTATCCTAGCTTTTTAAGCTCTTTATCGAATTCTCTAATTAATAAAATAGAATTGTTAATTAAATTAATCACATTTTCAATTGAGATTGCTAAAATATCATTTTCATTCATGTTAATGAGTCTCCATATCTCCAATTAGATTTTGAAACTGATTTAAATTTGTTTAAAAGTAGGTTGCTTGGATACAAACTTTTCTCAACAAAAGTAATTTGCTTTAGAAATCCATTAAAGCATTGCAGATTTTTATGAACTAGCAAGGCTTTCAAGTCGGTTATTAATAATTGATCTTGATATGTGCAAATGCTGTCCGTTAGATTAATTTGAGCGAGTGCGTGATAAATAGTACTCCAAGATAGCCAATAAAAATCATTTAATCCGTATGACGGGGAATTCACAAATTTTGCGCTAGTTTCAATACTGTCTGTAGGAAAGTGAGTATCTTTTGTTAAGTAAAATAACTTGGCGCTTTTTAATGAATTACGATTTACTCCTAGTAAATTTAAACAATAGTCACTTGTTAAATCTTCTACCTCTTTAGCAAGTTGGTCTCTTTGATGGTTCATACGCTCTGATATTTCTACACTAGTATCTTCTGAACTAGACTTACCAGAGTGATACTTGGCTTCAATACAGACTAGATAAATAAAATTGTCATCATCTGTTAGCTTTAGAAGTAAATCGGGTTCACTTTTTTCAAGACGAGGCCAAAATGTATATTCACATTTCCTAATGAGCGGAGGCAACACGAATGGCTCATTTTGAATATTGATGGCTTCGCTTAATATTTGTTGAATGAAGAAAGGGGAAGAAAGATACTGTAATGTACCAAATATAGATGATGTTAAGAAATCTTCTGAATGAGTCAATTTAGAAGGTATTTTTCTTTTTAATTCGCCAATAAGCATAGATAAAAATACTCCTTTCATACTAATTATTACCATAAATATTATACCTTTTCAGGAGGTGAATCATGGGGCTATTTGAAAAAATGTTTGGTAAAAAGTCAGAATCGCATTTGAGCAATCAATTTAAATTGATTCAGGATGCTGGTGATGGCTTTTTTCAATGGGATGGAAAGCTTTATAGGTCTGATATTATTCGTTCAGCTATTCGACCAAAAGTAAAAGCAATTGGGAAGCTTACGGCGAAACATATTAGGCAAAACGACAAGGAATTTAAAGTAAATCCAAATGTAAATATTCGATTCCTATTGGAGGAACCTAACCCATTAATGACAGGACAAGTATTTCAAGAAAAGATGGCTACTCAGTTAGCGCTTAACAATAATGCATTTGCATATATTAAGCGAGATGAGCGAGGATGGCCACTTGAAATTTATCCGATTCCTGCTGCAAGTATCGAATTGAAAGAAGGGCCGAGCGGAGAAATATTTCTACGCTTTTTATTTTTAAATGGCCAGCGAATGACAGTTCCTTATGCTGACATTATCCATTTAAGAAATGATTTTAACGAAGATGACTTTTTCGGTACACATCCTGGAGAAGCGTTGAAAGATTCATTAGAAATTGTTTCAACTGCTGATCAAGGGATTGTAAAAGCAATTAAAAATAGTGCTTCTATCAAATGGCTAATGAAGTTTAAAACGATTTTACAGCCGAAAGATATGGAGAACGAAGTGAAGCGGTTCACTGAAAACTATTTATCGATTGATAGAAATAGTGGAGGGGCCGCAGCTGCAGATACTCGTTATGATCTTCAACAAGTGAAAAATGACGCGTATGTGCCTAATGAAAAGCAAGTGGATAATACGACAAAACGTATTTATTCATTTTTTAACACAAATGAGAAAATTGTACAGTCGAATTATACCGAAGATGAATGGAACGCTTACTACGAGGCACAAATTGAGCCTGATGCGATGCAATTTGCCAATGAGTATACACGACGACTCTTTACGAGAAAAGAGCGCGGATTTGGCAACAGAATTATTTTTGAAGCAGCAAGTCTACAATATGCTTCTATGAGTACAAAAATGAACCTTGTACAAATGGTAGATAGAGGAGCGCTTACACCAAATGAATGGCGCTCAATTTTATCATTAGGACCAATTGAAGGTGGAGATAAAGCAATTCGCCGATTAGATACAGCTGAAATTAATGCCAAGAAGGGAGGTGAGAAGGATGGAAGCAACGGAGAAACGCAATTTGACGACGAATCAGGTGGAGATTCGTGAGGATGAAGGTGGTCAACGTGTATTAACAGGCTATGCGGTTAAATGGGAAATGAAGTCCGTACCAATGGGCTATTTTCAACGATTTAAAGAGCAATTTAAACGTGGAGCTTTTACGGAATCATTAACGAATGATGACCAAAAGGCGTTGTGGTCCCATGATACATCTAAAGTGTTAGGACGTACTAAAAACGGAACGCTACGTTTGTTTGAAGATGATTTAGGATTACGTTTTGAGCTTGATTTACCGGATACAACATTAGGTGACGATGCTTATAAATCAATTAAGCGTGGCGATGTTGATGGGGTTTCATTCGGGTTTAGTATGTTAAAGCAAGAATGGGACGAATCAGACCCAGATAATGTTGTTCGGACTGTTACGAAAGCAAAGTTACTCGAAATTTCGCCAGTAGCATTCCCAGCTTATCCAGATTCACAAGTGGCGGCGCGTTCACATGATCCGTATCAAGAGCATATGGAATTGAAGGAGCGACAAGAGCGCCGACAAAAATTATTATTAAAAACATTCCTATAGAGGTGAAGGCATGAATAAACGATTAAAAGAAATTTTACAGCGCAAGACAGAAATTCGTTCTGCATTAGAAAGCAATGATAACGTTGATTTAGACGCTTTTGAAAAAGAATTACGTGAGCTAGATGAAGAATACGAAACGATTGAAAAACGTGAGAAGTTAATGCATCAAGCAGAGCAAATTAACAACGGCGAGTTAGAATCTCGTACGATCAGTACGTTTAACATGACAGGGCAACAAGAAAAACGTTCGCCAGAAGAAGCAGAATTAGCGTATCGAAATGCATTCATGGATTTTGTATTACGTGATGCACCTATTCCAACTGAATTACGTGAAACAACAAGTACTGGTGACATTGGCTCGGTCATTCCGCAAACGGTGCTAAATCGCATTATTGAAAAGCTAGATGCATCAGGTATGATCTTACCGCTTATTACGAATACAGCGTTTAAAGGTGGCCTTACAATTCCGACATCCACTGTTAAGCCAGTAGCAACATGGGTAGCAGAAGGTAGCGGCTCGGCGAAGCAGAAGAAAACAACAGGCTCAATTACATTTAACTATCATAAATTACGTTGCGCTGTAGCAGTAACATTAGAAGTCGAAACGATGGCACTAGCTGTTTTTGAACAAGTATTAGTAAACAATATCGTTGAAGCGATGACGATTGCACTTGAACAGGCTATTATTTCAGGCGACGGTATTGGCAAACCGAAAGGCATTTTAGCTGAAACACCGAATGAAGGACAGGCGTTAGATGTGGCCAAAATGGAATATCAAACATTAGTCGATGCAGAGGCAGCATTACCATTAGAATACGAAACAAATGCAGTCTATGTGATGACAAAGAAAACGTTCATGAAGATGGCAAGCATTAAAGATGAAAATGGCCAACCAATTGGACGTGTAAACTATGGTATTGCAGGAGCGATTGAGCGCTCTTTACTTGGTCGTAGCGTAGTGCTATGCAATTACTTAGACTCATTCGATTCAGCTGAAACAGGCAGTCCATTTGCATTCTTATACAACTTCAAAGACTATATTTTAAATACGAACTACCAAATGGGCGTTAAAAAGTATGAGGATAACGAAACGGACGATCTTGTGACAAAAGCAATTATGATTGCAGACGGAAAATCGGTTGATAATGGCTCATTAGTTGTATTAAGTAAAGCAGCTGCTATTTAGGAGGTGTGAATGATGAAATATCGCGTATTAAAAGCATTTATTGATAAGAAAACTTTTATTGGCTATAACGAAGGCAATACGTATGAATCAAGTGATTCAGAACGTGTTGCTTTTTTGATTGAAAAAGGTTTCTTGGTCGATGAAAAGCCATCTGTTGAGGAATTGGATTATATCGAGTTAAAACAAATGGCTAAAGACTTAGGTATCGAAGGTTATAACAAAATGAAGAAAGAAGCTTTGTTAGAAGCGGTACAGCGACATGGACCAACTACTTCAGAAAATTAAAACGAGTCTGCGTATTAAACATGACAAGCTAGACGATGAATTGTTAGCAACAATTGAAGCTGCATTAATCGATTTGAAGCTTGGAGGCATTCATAAACTAGATGTGGATGATGCTTTAATTTATCGAGCTATACAGCTATATTGTAAAGCTTCATATGGTATGGCAGGAGAAGCAAGCGATAAATATCAAGCTTCGTATGACATGTTGAAAGTCAGTCTAGCGTTAGCAGGTGATTACAATGGATACACTTAATGACGTAGCGGAATTGTTGCAAGAGCAAATCGTTAAAACTTCATTAGGACAGGAAAGAAAGACGTTTGTTGCTAATGAAGTATTTTGTAAGAAGAAAAGTATTACTCGAACGGAATATTTTACGGCTGGTCAATCGGGTTTGCGTCCGTCTGCAATGTTTAAAGTACATTTATTGGACTATGATGAAGAACTCTATATCCGTTATGATCAAAAGATTTACAGTATTTATCGGACGTTTGAAAATGGTGATTTTATTGAACTTTATTGTGAGGTGAGAAGCGGTGCAAATCAGTCAACTAAATAATGCAATTATGCAAGAACTCAATCGCTATGCTCAACTTGCTAGAGAAAATGTAGAAGAATTAGCGGAAAGAACAGCTAATGAAGGTGCTACCACTTTGAAAAGTACAAGCCCACAGCGGAGCGGTAAATATGCAAAGAGCTGGCGTGTGAAAAAAGTAGGGACAAGTTTTGTTATTTATAACACTAAATATCAGCTGACACATTTACTTGAAAAAGGTCATGCAAAAGTTAATGGTGGACGTGTTGCAGCCATTCCACATATCCGACCTGTTGAACAGGCAGCTATTGAGCGGTTTGTAAATGGTCTAAATGAGGTGCTGGGAGGATGACGTTACAACAGCTTTATAACATTCTTCAAACGCTAAATTTACCGGTGGCTTATCATCATTTTGAAAGTCGGCAACCATTGCCTTTCATTGTTTACTTGAATGATTCCGACAGTACGGTAGGTGCTGACAACAAAGTATTCTACAAAGAAAAGCATGTAGATGTTGAGCTTTATATGGCTGAAAAAGATGAAGCATTAGAAATTCAACTAGAAACACTACTGGATAATCATGAAATCTTTTATGAGGACCCAGATGAAATTTTTATTGAGGAAGAAGGCGTGTTTAAACGCACGTACTATTTAACAATTTAGGAGGAACAATAATGAAAAAAGAAAACAAAGTCACGTTTGGCTTGAAAAACGTACACTATGCGCCAATCACTGAAACAGTAGAAGATAAAGTTACTTATGGTACGCCGGTACGCATTCCGGGTGCTACAGAAATGTCTACAGATCCAGCAGGTGAATCATCAAGCTTCTTTGCGGATGATATTAACTTTTATGAAGCAATTGCCAATCAAGGTTATGAAGGTAACTTTAACTTTGCGAAATTACCAATTTCATTTTACACAGATATTTTAGGTTACACGCTTGTAAACGGTGGTTTATACGAAAATGCGAATGCAAAAATTAAACCATTTGCGCTTTTATTCGAAATTGATGGCGACCAACAAGCAGACCGTTTTGTTTACTACAACGTGAGCGCAAATCGCCCTGGTACATCTTCTAAAACAAAAGAAGATTCTACAGAAGTAAATACGGTTGAATTGCCGTTTAAAGCGACTCCACGCGCTGATGGTGCGATTAAGTGGGTAACGGGTCCAGAAACCCCACAAGCTGTATATGACGCATTCTATACCAAAGTAACAGAGCCAGTGGAAATTCCAGAAATCTAGCATTAGGAGGCTATTGACATGACAAAAATTAAAATTGGGAAGGAGAGTGTTCGCTTTGAAGCGAATGCTCTTTTTCCTGTTAAATATAAACAATTAACAAAGCGCGACATTTTTAAAGATTTAAAAGTAGTTGAAAATATGCAACATGCTAAGTCATTTGAGGATTTAAATATCGATATTTTATATGACATTGTGTATGTGCTCGCTTGGTTTGCGGACCGTACAATTCCAGAACGCGATGAATGGCTGCTACAATTTGATGAATTTGATGTGTTTGAAGTGATGCCACAAGTCGTTAATTTATTAGTAGATTCATTAAATGCAGGCGCTAAAAAAAACAAACCGGTGAAGCAGGGCAAGAAGAACAAAAAATAACTGAATTTAATACCGAAGTTTATTTAGCTTTGTGTCGAACTGCTAAGCTGCAATATGCTGATATGGAGATGATGACCGTTGGAATGGCACTCGATTACATTGATGCATATCAAGATCTTCATCATCCATCAGACAAAGAAAATCAGTCACGCAAGGCGACACAGGCTGATATTGAAAAACTCAAAGGGCGTTAATAACGCTCTTTTTTTATTTGTCGAAAGGATGGTGGGAGAATGGCTGGCAGAATCAAAGGGATTACGGTAGAGATTGGCGGCGACACAACAGGTCTTGAAACAGCTTTAAGTGATGTAAATAGACAATCAAAAAGTCTGCAAAATGAATTAAAGGAAGTACAGCGCGCTTTAAAGTTTGACCCTGGTAATACGACGCTTATCGCACAGCAACAACAAATTTTAGGTGAACGTATTGCTGCAACATCGCAAAAGCTACAGCAATTAAAAAGTGTACAGTCACAAGTAGAGCAGCAGTTTCAATCTGGCCAATTAGGTGTCGAACAGTATCGAGCATTCCAACGTGAATTACAATCAACAGAAGGTCAATTAAATGGGCTACGAACACAGTTGCAACAATCTCAACAAACTATGCAAGACTTGGCTCGTAACACGCAAGATTTAGAAACTTATTTCAATGCAACGGGCACTACTGTAGCAGACTTTGCGGATGTATTAGGGAATAAATTAACGACAGCTATACAAAATGGAACGGCCTCTGCCGCACAAATTGACCAAGCGATTACGAAAATTGGCCAAGCTGCTGTAGGAGCCGATGTTGATGTCGAACGTTTTCGTACTGCACTACAGCAAGTAGGAGAAGGTGGCTCGATTGCCCAAGTAGCGGATGACATTCAACAGATGCGCAATGAGCTTACGCCTGTGCCATCGGTTGTAGATAATGTACGTGCATCGCTGCAAAGTGTCGAAGCGGCTTCAAGTGGATTAACCGCCGAATTAAAACAAGTGCAAGCTGCATTACGATTAGATCCTAATAACATCACATTAGTGCGACAGCAACAAGATTTACTTGGCCAAAGCATTCAACAGACCGAGCAAAAATTGGATGGGTTGAAACAGGCGCAACAGGAAGTAGAAGCGGCATTTGCAAGGGGTGATTTAGGTGTAGCGGAATATCGCGCATTTCAGCGTGAACTTGGCCAAACAGAAGCACAGTTAAGTAGTTTTAATTCTGCATTACAACGTTCGCGTAGTGAGCAACAAGGCGTAGCACAAGCGACACAACAACTAAGCAGATACTTTGAAGCATCGGGAACGAGCGTTCAAGAATTTGCTCATGTTTTAGGTCCACAACTTACTGCATCTATCGCACAAGGACGTGCAAGCAGTCAGCAATTACAACAAGCATTGACACAAATCGGGCGTGAAGCACTTGGTGCCGGTGCTGATTTAGATAGATTCCGTTCAGCGCTTCAACAAGCGGGTTCGGGCGCATCAGATTTACAAATATTACAACGAGAGTTACAAGATATTGAGCGACAAGCCGAGCAGACTACTGGTGCAGTCGAAGGAATTGGCGATGGTATCAAGGCAGGTCTTGCAGGATTGGCTGGCGCAGGTGGTTTAGCGGCTACTGTGCAACAAGCGTTAGATGTATCAACATTAGATACAAAAATTGAAATTATGTTCGACGTGCCGGAGAGTTCAAGAGCAAGTGTACGTGACGCGATAAATGGCGTGGCGGCATACGGAGTAGATGCAGAAGAAGCGCTACAAGGCGTACAGCGACAATGGGCATTAAATAAAGATGCGTCCGATTCTAGTAATACGGCAATTGTCAAAGGGGCCGGTATGATAGCGAGTGCGTATTCGGCAATTGATTTTAATGAGCTTATCCAAGAATCATATGAGATGGGTAAGAGCATGGGAATCACACAAGAAGAAGCGCTAGGCATGACAAATGCTCTCCTTAAAGTCGGTTTCCCAGCCGAACAGCTTGATATTATCAGTGAATATGGCACACAGTTACATGAAGCAGGATATAACGCTCAAGAAATTCAAGCGATTATGGCGGCTGGTGTCGAAACTGGTACATGGAATATTGATAATTTGCTTGATGGTATCAAAGAGGGCCGTATACGAATGGCGGAATTTGGCCAAGAAGTGCCGAAATCTTTAGATGAATTATTAAAGAAAACAGATGTATCAAGTGAGCAAATGCAAAAATGGGGCAATGATGTAGCTGCAGGAGGTAAAAAAGGTTCGAAAGCCATGACGGAAGTTTCGAAATGGTTATCTACTGTGGAAGATGATACATTGCGGAATGCATTAGGAACTGAAATTTTCGGTACCATGTGGGAAGACCAGGGCGCAAATATCACACAAACCTTAAACAATGCTTCCACAGCTACAAATAATTTATCAGCTAATCAGAAAAAATTAAAAGCTGATATCGATACAATTAATGCGGATTCAATGACTCGTATTCGTGAAGCTCTAACTGATATACAAACAGCATTAGCACCAGTACTTGCGAGTGTAGCTGAATTTATCGCACAAATTGCTGATTGGATTTCTAATAATCAATCGTTAGCAGCTACTATTGCGGCCGTTGTTGCAGTCATCGGATTAATCGTTGCGGCGTTTATGACACTTGCGCCAATTTTCACCGTCATAGGCACGCTCATGGCAGGTGTAGGCGTGGCATTCGGAGCAATTGCGGCACCTATTGCAATAGCAATAGCGGCCATTGTTGCGCTTGTTGCGGCAGGCGTATTAATTTACAGCAATTGGGGAGCGATTAAAGAGTTCTTCTCTAATCTGTGGACGAGTATTTCAACTATCTTCATGACTACAGTTACAGCGATAGGTTCATTTCTATCAAGCGCATGGTCCAGTATCGTTGCGGCGCTAACCGCTGTATGGACAAGTATAGTCGGCATTGCCCAAACTACATGGGGAGCGCTAACCGCATTCTTTAGTACATTATGGACGGGCATTTCCACTGTGTTTACAGCTATATGGATTGTAATAAAGGCAGCGCTAGAGTTAGCTTGGCAAGGTATTGTAACAGCAGCTCAAACGATTTTCGGATTACTTGCGCCGTATTTCATGACACTTTGGACGGGTATAACAAGCATATTTTCTACTGTTTGGACAGCTATTAGTACAGTACTAACAACTATATGGACTGCCATAGTAAGTGCTGGCCAAACAATTTGGACCGGACTTGTCACATTTTTCGGGCCATTATGGTCAGGTGTTTCCGCTGTATTTTCAGCAGCTTGGTCTGCCATTTCTAGTGTGCTAACGTCTGTTTGGAGTGCGATTAGTGCAACAGCTAGTAGCGTATGGAATGGCATTAAGGCAACACTTTCATCAATATGGAATAGCTTAAAAGGTGTTGCAACAGCGGCATTCAATGCAGTGAAAAATGTTGTGACGACTATATTTAATGCTATCAAGAGTGTAACTACAACAGTTTGGAACGGTATCAAATCGATTATTGCTTCTAATGCAAATGGCTCGAAGGCAGTTATTTCCACAGCATTTAATGCGATGAAAGCCGTTGTTACAAGTATTTGGAATGGAATCAAATCTGTAACATCCAGTGTATGGAACGGTATTAAGTCCGTAATTACAGCAAGTGTGAATGGGATTAAATCAGTAGTAAGTACAGGTTTTAATGCTATTCGTTCAGTTATCAGCAGCATAATGAATGGAATCAAATCTGTCATTAGTAGTATCTGGAATGGAATAAAGTCCGTTATTTCTAGTGTGGTAAGTAGTATTCGTTCAGTTGTATCTTCAGGGTTTAACGGAGTTCGTTCAGTTGTTACGAGTGTCATGAGTGCTGTGAAAAGTGTTATCACAAGTGCATGGAATGGTGCTAAGAGTGTAGTAACAAGCGCTGTCAACGGCATCAAATCAATTGTAACGAGTGTATTTAACAGCTTGAAATCAGTTGTATCAAGCGCAATGAATGGTGTTAAATCAGCGATTCAGAACGGTTGGAATGCTGCTAAATCTTTCTTAACAAGCATTAACTTGTCGAGCATCGGTAAAAATATCATTCAAGGTTTGGTCAATGGTATCAAATCGGGAGTAGGTGCCGTTGGCGCAGCTATTCAAGAAGTTGCTGGTAACATCAAAAGTAAAATCAAAGGCGCATTAGGTATTCACTCGCCGTCACGTTGGATGCGCGATGAAATCGGTAAAAATATTGATGCCGGTCTTGCAAAAGGTATTACAGCAGATAAAAAATCCGAGCAAGCAGCAGCTAAAAAGGCTAAAGCAGTCAAGGACCAGTTCACGAAGGATTTAAAAAATGTTCAGATTAAATATAATGCCGGCAAGATTGATACAAAAGAATACATCAATCAACTGAATAAATTAAAAACCGAATACAAAAATTATGCTGATGGCATTAAAAAGATTGATGTTGAAATTAATAAAGCGAATAAAAAGCAAACTTCCAATATTAAAAGTGAATATTCGACTCGCTTAAAAGAATTAAAGAACAATTACAATGCGGATCTAATTAGCAATAAGCAGTATATTAACGCATTGCAAAAAATGAAAAAAGATTATGGCAGTAAGGTAAAAGGCTCGGAATCAGAGCTGAATGCCAAGATTAAAGAATTAAAAGATTCGGCCGCAGCGGATAATTTGAAACGCTACGAAAAACAAATTAGCAATGAAGAAAAATACAATAATGCTTCATTGAACAAGCAAATCAAGTTCTGGGAAAAACGCTTAAACAAGTTTAAGAAGAACAGCGAAGAATATCTTGCAGTACAAGACAAAATCACCGATTTAACATTCCAAAAAGAAGCCGAACGTCTGAAAAAGTATGAAGCTACTTACAACGACAAAGTTAAATATGATGATAAAACATTAGCGTGGGAAGTGCGCTATTGGGAAAATCGTTTAGATAACTTCAGAAAAGGTAGCGACGAATATTTAAGCATCCAAGACAAACTGAAAGAGCTACGTTACAAATCTGAACAAGAAACCCTCGCGGCTACTGAAACGTATTTAGACAATATTAAAAAGGCAGAAGAAGATTATGTAACGAACTCAACGAAATTATGGGATGACTATAATAAAACGCTTGATGATCGCACAAAATCTTTGGTGAGCTTTGCAGGTTTATTTGATGAAATCACAGCAAGTGAAGATACGGTAACAGGCGAACAGTTGATGGGCAACTTACAATCACAAACAAATGCACTTGAAGATTGGATGAACGACATTGCATCGTTAGCCGAACGCGGGCTAGATAGTGGGCTGTTAAAAGAATTAGAAGAAATGGGGCCAAAATCTGCACAGCAAATCAAGGCGCTTACAACGCTATCTAACGAGCAATTGACCGAGTATACAGAATTGTGGAAGACCAAGAGTCAACTAGCACGACAACAGGCTACAAAAGAGCTAGAAGGTTTACGTTTAGATACTGAAAAACAAGTTAGCCAGATGCGTGATGATACAAAAACAAAGCTTGCACAATATCAAATGGATTGGCAAAAATCGATGAAGGCTGTACGCAAGGTTAGCGAAAGTGAGCTGTCTGCAATGCCAAGTATAGGTGCTAATGCTGTACAAGGTTTAATCGATGGTATGCAGTCGAAAAAGGAAGAACTAAAGTCTGTGGTCGAAGAAATTGCATCCATTATCACTGACACAACACAATCGGAGTTGGATATTCATAGTCCATCGCGTGTTATGCGCCAATTAGGAGAATATACAAATGAAGGATTTATTGTCGGCCTACAAGGTACTGCTGCTAAAGTACAGAGTGTAATGCAAGGCGTATATGGTAGCGTAGCCAATAGTGTAAGTACGATGCAAGGTTCTTCCACAGTGAATAATAGTAGTAGCAGTATCAGCAATGATTACTCAAAAACATTCCAGCCATCGGTAGTAATCCAAACATCTGAAAGCCCAGAACGTGCTGTCAAAAGAGAATTAAGTCGCATGGCATTTAAATTTTAGGAGGTGGTCATATGATTGTGCGCGATTTAATCATTACAAATGCATCGGGAGAATCTCTAGTATTCGGAGACCATCTCAAATTATATGAAGACATTGAATTGTCGGGATTAAAAGCGGATGTAAGTATGGCTGAAATATCTGGTGATGGCGCAAGCGCTCAAAAGACACGACTTGATACGCGTGATTTTGAAATACCATTTCTGCTACACCGTATTGTGGACGATAAAGTATGGTTTGAAGATAAGCGACAAGATATTTTTAGGGTGTGCAATCCAAAGAAAAATCCAATACGTTTAGATTTTAAAACCGATGCTGAGCAAGAATATTATATGCATGCGGAACTTACAGCGGTTCCAGTCATGCCAAGGGGATTCGAAAATAGCAATCATGTTTGGCAAAAGGTGCTGCTACAATTTGATGCTGCCGATCCATATATTTACGCTAAAGATGAAACACTAGTTGAATTGGCCATGTGGGTACCAGCTTTTGAGTTTCCACTCGAAATACCAGAAGGCGAAGGCATTGAAATGGGTTATCGGAATCCGACATTAATTACGAATGTTATCAATGATGGCCAAGAAGATAGTGGCATGATTATTAAGTTTAAAGCAAATGCCGGTCTAACAAATCCATCACTTGTTAATCTCGACACATATGAGCAGCTAACATTAAAAATGGCCATGCTTGCAGGCGATGAAGTGGAGATTTCAACGTATCGTGGGAATAAATATGCACGATTAATTCGCAACAATGTAACGACTAGCGTTTTCGGCAAAATTGATTATTTGAGTACGTTTTTGCAGCTACGCACAGGAGATAATGTTTTCCGTTATAACGCTGATACAGGCATTGATAACTTAGAAATTTCGATGCGCTTTAGTAAAAAGTTTGTGGGGGTATAACATGGAATTTAATATTTTTCATTTTGATACATTTGAGCGTTTAGGCATCTTGGACACCTACCAGGAGACTGAACGCTCTTTAAATTATCGAGATCATAGTGAAATTGAACTCATTGTAGAAGCCACGCCGCAAAATATTGATTGGTTTATTACAAACAGTGACGATATTTTCATTGCTGAAGGACTTGGGAAAGTACGTGGATATATGGTGGAAATCGCACAGTATCAAGATGAAAGTAAGTCACAGATCATTGTGAATTTATTTGCATTGAGTTATTTAACAGCATTCCGCGACATCCTAAAAGAAACGGTTTATAGCGGCAATGTGGAATTAATCATGCGCAGTTATGTAAATAACAATATGATTTCGCCAACAGATGGAAATCGTAAAATAGATAACCTAGTACTCGGTCCGATTTTTGGCATCCAAGCGACAACGGATGAATCTTACAACTTCCAGCAGCTTGATATAGCGTTGTGGTCTATGTGCAAAAAATATGATATTGCGTATGAAATATTTGCTGATATTCCAAACAAAAGATTTTCGTTTGAAGTGTGGCAAGGTGTAGATCGTTCAACAGAACAAAATATACGTGATGCAGTTATTTTTTCGAAGGAGTTTGATAATGTCCTAGCACAAAATTATGTGGACGATAAAACAGACCATCGGAACGTGGTCATTGTCGCAGGCGAAGGAGAAGATACTGCCCGTAAATATGTCACAATTGGCGGTGCGAATAAGGGCCGTAAACGTCGTGAATTGTTTGTAGATACGCGTGATTTACAAAGTACGACTAAGCAAACCGTCGTGGAAATTGATGAAGAAGGAAATGAAACTGAAACAACCGTAGATATTAGTATGAGCGCAGAAGAATATGAGCAGCTGCTTATAGAACGCGGAAATGAAAAAGGGGCAGAATTTCAGCGGACACAGGCTTTTGAAACGGACATTGATTTTAATAGTCAATTCAAGTTAGGGCAAGACTATAACATAGGTGACATGATAACACTGCGTAATGATGAACTTGGTGTCGCTGTTCACACGCGATTAATTAAGGTAGTCGAAAAAGAAAATAAAGATGGTTATGAATTGAGTATTGATTTTGGTAGTAATGTGCCAACACTTATCTCAAAAATTAAAAAGGCGGTGAAGAATTAATGGCAACTCGAAGTGGATTTTTTAACAGTATTAATGGGGACCGTAAATATTTAGCAAAACATTTCGCTGAATACTTTGCGACATTCATCGGGAATGGTGTTTTCCCAAACCCATCCAACGGCTTACAAGTATATGCAGGTACAAATATGACAGTGGTCATTAAAGCAGGTAAGGCATGGATTGATGGTTATGACTTTATTAATGACAGTGATTATAATTTAACGATTGCACAAGCTGATGGTGTACTAAATCGTATTGATCGTATTGTAGTACGGCTAGATCATGTGACACGAAAAGTAGATATTGCATTGAAAAAAGGGACATTAGCATCTTCACCAGTAGCACCAACATTACAACGTGACGCAGAAGCATATGAACTAGGTATTGCAGATGTTTATGTTACAAGAGGCGCAACAGCGATTACACAAACGTATATTACGGATTTGCGGTTGAATAGCACCTACTGCGGTATTGTCGCGGGTGTCGTTAAACAAATCGATACATCGAGCGTGTTCAATCAGTATCAAGATTGGTTCAATATGTATTCAGTGACAAAGGCCGCAGAATTTGCTGATTGGCAACAGGCGACAAAAGATGCTGTCGATGCATGGATTGCGAATGAACAGATTGACTTTAATACATGGCTATCTCAACAAGATGTACGAGCAGATAGTTGGTTTAATACCAATGATACACGCTTTAATACGTGGTTTGAGGAAGTACAAGGGATTTTAAACGGGAATGCGATTGGTAACTTGCAGTCCATGTTAAGTGAACATTTAAGCGCGCAATTACCGCATCAATGGACAGACAGTGTAACGGGCAAAACCTATAAAATCGGTTTCGGTATCGAAAATGGGAAGCCGATCTTAGCAACAGAGGAGGTAGTATAATGGCCAACATTATTAATTTAGCAACAGAGACAAAACAAGATGAGATTATTGCCAATGTAGTGAATGTGAAAGAGACTGTAAATGCTGTAAATACAAATGTGAATAATGTGAACACGAATGTAAATGCGAATAAATCAACATTGGCGACAGTGAATGCAATTTTAGGTGCACCGACAAGTGGAGCTAGTAACGCGACAGGAGGAAATGCGCATGCGAAGTTGAATTGGCTATTGAATAGTGTAGCATCAGCCAATTCTAATGCTAGTAGTGCTAGTTCCAATGCTTATTATGCAAACCTTCTAAACGCTAAAACTAAATTAGACCTTAATTTATTAAGCTCCGAGTACCCTAATGCAGGAACTGTTGAGTATTCAGGGAAGTATCTTCTTCTCGATGTTGTGATACAAACGGCGAGCGACAATGAGGCATCGCTTAATATAGATGGTACTATATACAAAATTCCATCTGGTGCAATGGCTTTTACTTACCCTATGATTACAGTTAAATCCATTTTAAGGCTTCGTGAGGATCGGATTAACAGAGGAAGAATAACTTTAACAGCTGGAAGTGTACTCATGTTTTAATTAAGGAGTGGTGAAAATGGTTGATTTCTTAGATGAAATTATAGAAGATGGTTATCTAGTTACTCGATACACCAGAGATGGTAAAACAGTATCACATATTGTACGTACGTTAATTGTGGACGATTCAACAGTTGAAGAAGTTGTGCAAGAACCTTCAATCGAAGAACAAATTTTAACCGAAACAAAATATCAAACCGTATTATTAGAAATGAATACAGGGTTGTAATAACAGCACATTGAAAGGAGGTGAAAAAATATGTTATACACTATGCTAAAAAAAATCGTAAATGCCAAAACTTATAATCAAACAGAAATCACTAAACGTGTGAATACTTTCTTTGCAGTAGGTCAGTTAGAAGATTCAGAATACCGCGAACTAATCGCTCAAATCGAAACAGTATACGCATAATCAAAGCACATCGCATAGATCGTGCTTTTTATTATGACAAAAATAGCATAAAGATATGATGGTAATACCTTTCTTCCACAGGGATAATTGTTGTGGAAGGAGGTTTTATTTATGCTATCACTAGAAAAAGAAAGTCTAATACATGCAGAAATTGAGCGCTATAAATCTTTGAATTTAAAAATCGATGCGGAGATTAATGAACTAAATAAAAGTCTTGAAGATGATTACCGTTTAGAACAAATTTATAAATCATTAGCATCGAAAACAATTGAAACTAGAGCTCATGACAAAGTAAAACGTACTTTAGCAGATATTAAAAAACGTTTTAGACTTACTGATACAAAAATAAAGAGTCTTTTAAAAGATCGCGAAGACCATAAAACGATTATTAAAGAGCTCGAAAGTTTTTTTAATTAATATTCCAATATCAAAGTCTTCCACACTAACTTGTGGAGGGCTTTTTTATTTATTCAAAAGGGGTGAAAAAATGGACAAACAAATTGCAATTTTTACAGGGGCGGTGGGTGCGGTGATCAGCTATCTTGTGGACGGTATCGGACTGGCCACAACAGTTCTATTAGGCATGATGGCAATTGATTTTATAACAGGCTTATTAGCCGCAGCATACAACAAAGAAATTAATTCACGTACAGGTTTCAAGGGCTTAATTCGGAAGATTTATTATCTTTTCGGATTAAGTTCTATTTATTTGATGGGCTATGTCGTCGATGAAATTCGTTTTGCCGGTGATGGTGCTGCTATTGCATTATGCGCTATGGAACTTGTATCAATTACAGAAAACGGTGCGAAAATGAACGCGCCAATGCCAGCAGTTATTAAAAATGTACTGGCAATTATTCAAGATAAATTAAATGGAAATGGGGAAACGAAATGACAACATACAAAACAGATTATATCGGCGTGAATAAGTACACACGCCCTGGTAGCAAACGTACAACAACAAAAGGTATCGTATTACATTACACAGCATCACCAGGTGGCACAGCTGCTAACCATAAATCATATTTTGGTCGTGGCGCTGATGGTCGCTTTGCAGGAGCTCACTTATTCGTAGATAAAAATGAAGCACTGTGTATCGTGCCACTTAATGAAATTGCTTACCATGCAAACGAAGCAAAATGTCGCATTAGCTCACTGTACGGAAAAGTTGGCGGTTATCAAGGGAATGCCAACGTGACAACCATCGGCATTGAAATGTGCATCGAGAAAGATGGTACGATCGCGACAGCTACATTTAACCGTACTGTAGATGTAACAGTAGAATTACTTAAAAAATACGGTTTAAAAGCTACCGATCTATACCGTCACTATGACATCACAGGCAAGAACTGCCCTGCACCTTGGGTAAGTAAGCCAACAGAATGGACTCGATTTAGAGATGCAGTTAAAGCCAAATTAAATGGTTCTTCAGCAAAAGTAGAAACAGCAAAAACAAAGAGCACAGAAACGTTTTATAAAACTGGTGCACCACTTGGCCTTTATCGAGTAATTAAAGCATGCTCTACTTATAGTGGCGTAGACTTCACGACTTCTAAAAAGCTACAAGCTCTTAAACCAGGCACCGCATTCACTGTGACGGACGTTATCAAATTCGGTGACAAATACCGATTTAAACTAAAAAACGGTGAATATGTATCTGCTAAACGTGCATATCTCGAAAAAGTATAATTATTATATGATACATCTAAAGTTCTGTTCAAATATGTGTATTTCCTTTTTTGTATTTTTTAAAGTAGTACTATTATAGGTATAAAAGGGGGTGTGCTATTATGAATTTTGATGAAAAAATCGTGGCATTAGGAATTGATGATAATTTAAAAAAAGAAATAGAGTCTATGGAATACGAAGCTGAATACTTTGCAGAAGATGAAACTGAATCAGCTAATAAATATATAGATGTTTTAGATTTAGAATATTTAATTGGTGTAGCTAGACCTACTGCAGATATGGCTAGAAATTGGATAGAGGTCTTAGATAAATTAACACATAAAGGAATTAATTTTAATAAATATAATAAAAAAGGATTTCTAGAATTTGAAAAATTCCTTATGGACCCGAATCCAAGTGATTTCCCAGTAGTGTATTTTACAAACAATAAGTATTATATTGGTTTTGAAGGTTTACATCGTTTGACTTTTGCAAAATGTCTTGGAATTAAACAAGCAAAAGTTGCAATATACGCCTTCTAAATAAATTTTTTATAAAATTTAGAGCCTAAAATAACTTGACTACATTTTTGACTACATCAGCATAAAAACAGAGATAAAAACTGATTATTCATTCGGTATTAAAAGCTAAAAATATAGAGTTTCTTCCTATATAAATAAAGCAATATAGCGTGCAATTATGCCGTCATAATGAACGGTAAAGAATCTGTTGGTTTCTTAAAAATGGTTAAAGATTTAATCGAAAACCCAGAAGATTTATTATTAGAAGCTTAATTAAACCCTTGCGTAGCAAGCGTTTGAAGCACTTCTGAAAATGAAGATATAAAGAAAGCCTCCGAGCAATCGGGGGCTTTTTTTGTGTCCTAAATAAAGGACATCATGTAGGGCTCGTATAGTCAGCTGTAGATTGTTTGTATGCCAATTGCTTCCGAGTAGATAACGACTTGCAAGCCCTCCTACGCTGGTAGAGCTCACAGGAAGAATTTTACTTAACCACTTCAAAGAAAATGCTTCCTCGTATATTTTTCTTATAGCTGAATAAATAAAATTGGGAATTTTCGATACGATGTTATCTGTTCCTTATGCCTATATTTTACATGTATAAATGTCAACTAATCTATGTACATAAACGCTTACTTAAAGGTGCACAAAATCACGCATCATCAGATGCTAAATGGTCTTTTAAACGATATGAATCTCCAAC
>NZ_JBHUOR010000139.1:0-74988 GCF_042686175.1 Kurthia populi
CCTGTTGATTTTGGTGTAGGAACTTTAATTATACAGGCTCATATTGAATGGGTCTTTTTTTATTTATTTTGAGTGGTGCACTTAATATTACAATTCGTCTTATAATAAAATGACTGATTTATGAAAATAATCGTTTATTATCGATGCCTTTCATGTCATTTCATTTTTAAATAGAAGAAACTCAAAATTTTTAGAGATTTCTGTTCAATTTCCACTTAGATAACTGGACATTTGCCTACACAAAAGACTACTCTTTTTTTATTTCTTTTCCGTTTAAACTTCTACTGAAACTTTACTTAATTCAAATTCCTCATGTAGAGCATTGGCTGCTTTTAACATATCTTCATGCGCTACTACGACCGACACTTTGATTTCAGATGTACTAACCATCTTCACACCGATGCCTTCGCGGTATAGACGGTCAAACATCGCCGCCGCAACTCCTGGATTAGAGGCCATACCTGAGCCAACAATCGATACTTTTGCTAATTGACTCTCATGCTCGATATGGTCATAGCCTAATGTACTTTTATGTGCTGCTAAAACGGCTAATGTCTCTTGTAACTGTGATTCTTTAACAGAGAATGACACCGTTGGACTGCCTTGTGCGACAAGCGCCTGTACAATAATATCAACATTGATATGATTTTTAGCTAATGTTGTAAAAATATTGGCAAGTGAGCCAGTATAGCTTTCATTATAATAAACGGTCATACGCACGATTTGCTCTTCAAAGGCAACTCCGCGCACTACTAGATTTTTTTCCACTATAACTTCCTCCTTCAAAATCGTTCCCTCAACTTCTTCATAACTCGAGCGAACGGTCATCGGCATACGATGATTTTTAGCGACCTCCACGCTACGTGGATGAAGCACACCCGCGCCTAAACGTGCGAGTTCAAGCATTTCATCATAAGACATCTCCTGTAGCTTACGCGCGCCTTTAATATAGCGTGGGTCACTTGTATACACGCCGTCCACATCGGTGTAAATATCACAGCGTTCTGCGCCAAGAGCTGCCGCAAGTGCCACAGCTGTCGTATCTGAGCCACCTCGACCGAGCGTCGTAATATTCCCTTGTGCATCAATGCCTTGGAAACCCGCTACAACGGCAATTTTATGCTCATTTAATGCTTGCTGAATCATTTTTGCTTGAATGTTTTCAATACGTGCATTGCTCGGTACTTGCTCCGTCACAATGCCCGCTTGCCACCCTGTAAAAGACTGTGCTTCAATGCCTAAAGATTGAAGCGCCATCGATAATAATGAAATTGTCACCTGCTCACCTGTTGTTAGCAGAACATCCATTTCACGTTTTGAAGGAGTCGTTGCTATCTCATTTGCCATTGCGACAAGTTGATCGGTCGTTTTCCCCATTGCAGATACAACAGCCACAATGCTATGCCCTTTTTTATATTCCTTTTGAATTCGCTGTGCTACGTGCTGAATTCGTTCTGTTGTCGCTACCGAAGTACCGCCAAATTTTACAACTAAAGTACTCAAATTTATTCGCTCCCCACATATTGTCTATGTCAGGCAGTCAACATGAATCGAAAAAAGGCCGACCTAAATTTTAGGCCGACCTTCGCATGTACGTTCATCGTTCGAACATTCATGTGTGATAGCCCTCCAGAACCATTGCTGATTCTGACAATTCCACATTTCTTAAATGTAGAACCAACAGTTAGAAAGAATAGATTTCCTAACCATTTCGGCGGCCTCCCCTTTCAACACTCCTCACCGGTTCTATCCAACCTAAGAATGTTTACTATTAGAGTTCCGCGCCTCTATCATCACTAATCTAGTGATTTCATTTGGTGCTTTAACATTATCACAATATTTGGAAAAGGACAATTATTTTTTTGAAAAATACGCAATTACGGTATTACTTAATGATTTAGGTAGTCCAGCTTCTACTAATTGTGCCTCATCTGCTTCTTTAATTTTCTTAATCGAGCCGAAATGACGCAGTAGTTGCTGCTTTCGCTTTGGACCAACGCCTGGTATCTCATCTAATACCGACGTAATGGCATTTTTTTGGTGCAACTGACGATGGAACGTAATCGCAAAGCGGTGCACTTCATCTTGTATACGCTGTAATAAATAAAAGGCCTCACTATTATGCTTGAGTGGCACAAGCTCCGGTGGCATACCGTATAGCAGCTGCTTCGTACGGTGCTTATCATCCTTTGCCAGACCAACAATCGGAATATCGAGCCCTAGCTCATCCTCTAGCACCTCGCGCACGACCTCCATTTGCCCTTTACCGCCATCTGTGACGATTAAATCAGGCCAAGGCTGGTCATCACGTAACATCCGTGTATAACGACGACGTACGACCTCACGCATCGCTCCGTAATCATCATGCGCCTCTGCCTGCTGAATTTTAAATTTACGATAATCCTTTTTACTCGGCTTACCGTCAACGAATACAACCATTGCAGAGACGGTATCGGCACCAAAAATATGTGAGTTATCAAAGGCTTCGATGCGCAGCGGTGTAACGATTTGTAATGCATCCCCTAGTTCCTCACAGGCTCCAATCGTGCGCTCCTCTTGACGCTCAATCAGCTTAAATTTCTCATCAATCGAGTTTTGCGCATTTTGCGTCGCAAGCTCTAGCAATTCTTTTTTCTTACCCTTTTGTGGCTGTAGTACAGTAGCATGCAGCGCCTCTTCTAGCATCTTCGCATCAATTTGTTGTGGGACGAGTATTTCCTTCGGTAGCAAATGCCCTTTTTCATAAAAGCGCGCCACAAATGTTAAGAATTCTTCTTCCGGCTCTCCGTAGGACGGGAACATCGATACTTCACGCTCGATTAGCTTGCCTTGACGTACAAAAAAGACCTGTACACAAATCCAGCCCTTATCGACCGCATAACCAAAAATATCGCGATCTGTGAAGTCATTAATAATAATTTTTTGATGTTCTACAACTTTTTCGATATGCGCAATTTGGTCTCGAAATTCCTTTGCTCGCTCAAAATCAAGCTGCTCAGAGGCTTCATACATTTTCTTCGTTAATTCTTTTTTGACATCATCCTGCCCACCCTTTAAAAAGCGTGAAATTTCCTGCTTCATGTCATCATAGGTTTCCTTAGGAATGTCTTTGACACAAGGCGCAAGACACTGGCCGATATGATAATAGAGACAAACGCGATTTGGCATCGGATCACATTTGCGTAATGGATATAAACGATCTAGTAGCTTCTTCGTTTCAGCAGCGGCATAGCCGTTTGGATAAGGACCAAAGTATTTTGCGCGGTCCTTTTTCACCTTACGCGTAATCATTAGGCGTGGGTAGCGTTCATTTGTTATTTTCAAATAAGGATATGTTTTATCATCCTTCAGCATAATATTATATTTTGGGTCATGTAATTTAATTAGATTAAGCTCTAGTAAAAAGGCTTCCATATCCGAGGATGTCATAATGTATTCAAAATCGACAATTTCACTAACTAAGCGCTCCGTTTTCGCATTATGTGAACCGGTAAAATACGAGCGCACACGATTTTTTAAAACTTTCGCTTTCCCTACATAAATAATCGTTCCTTGTCGGTCCTTCATTAAGTAGCAACCCGGCTTATCCGGTAAGATAGCGAGCTTTTGTTTTAATAAGTCATTCAATGACGTTCCCCCCTCATATACTCATTATACAAAATCGAACAGGCGTTCACAAAAAAAGAGCGCTTATGCCGTAGCACAAGCGCTCTTCTTTCTATATGTTGTTGCGTATTAAGCGTGTTTTGATACGAATTCAGCTAAAGCTTCTTTTGGTTGGTAACCAACAACTTTATCTACTAATTCGCCATCTTTGAATAATACAAGTGTAGGAATTGACATAATACCGAATTCAGCAGCTGTTTGTTGGTTTTGGTCAACATCTACTTTTACGATTTCTGCTTGTCCTTCGATTTCAGGTGCTAGTTCTTCAAGAACTGGCGCGATCATTTTACATGGTCCACACCAAGTTGCCCAGAAATCTACTAATACTAAACCTTTTTCAATATCGCCATGGAATGACGCGTCTGTTGCATGTTTAATTGCCATAATTATATAGCCTCCTTAGTTCTCATTACCGAAAGTTTAGCACATTTCAAGGGTGCCTGCGACTTTTTTGCTTGATATAAAGATATATCCGCATAATCTAGCGAATGAATCTTCCGGTATCTCTTTTATCCAATGCGGATTTCCTATAAAGTCGTCTCTTTCATATCTTTTTTAATATAAAACGGGGAACCACATTGCTGTGATTCCCCAGTGTTTTTAAAATTACGCGTTCACTTGAAGCGCTTTAACTTCTTCGATTAGAAGAGGTACTACTTCGAATAAGTCGCCTACAATACCGTAGTCAGCCACATTGAAGATGTTTGCTTCTGGGTCTTTGTTAATAGCAACAATGACTTTTGAATTCGACATACCCGCTAAATGTTGGATTGCACCAGAGATACCTGCAGCGATATAAAGGTCTGGTGTTACAACTTTACCTGTTTGGCCGATTTGTAGTGAGTAATCACAGTATTCTGCGTCACATGCACCACGAGATGCGCCAACCGCACCGCCAAGAAGATTAGCAAGCTGTTTTAATGGTTCGAAGCCTTCAGAGCTCTTTACGCCACGACCACCAGAAACGATTACTTTCGCTTCTGAAAGGTCAACGCCTTCTGTCGATTTACGAACAACGTTTTTCACGATTGTACGTAAGTTTGTAATATCTACTGATAATGCTTCAGCAGAGCCCGACTTCGATGCATCTTTTTCAAGAGGCTCGATGTTATTCGGACGTACAGATACTAATAGTGGAGAGCTTTGAGATTCCACTTTTTCAAACGCTTTACCAGAGTAGATTGAGCGGATAAATTGTGCGCTATCGCCTTCACCCTCGATTTTTGTGACGTCTGAGATAAGACCTGCTTCTAGTTTTGCCGCAACTTTTGGTGATAAATCTTTACCAAGTGCTGTGTGACCAAACACGATTGCTTCTGGGCCTTCTTGGTCGATTACCGCGTTAAGCGCTTGACCGAAACCATCAGAAGTATAATGTTGTAAGTGTGGGTGCTCCACTGTAATAACACGGTCAGCACCATAAGCGAATAGCTCACCTGCTAAGTCACCTACTGATTGGCCGAATAATGCTGCAACGACTTCGCCGCCGCCAGAGATCGTTTTACCTGCTGCGATTGCTTCAAATGATACATTTCGTAACGCGCCTTCACGTGCTTCTGCTAAAACAACTACTTTTTTTGACATTGTAAATCCTCCCATCAATTTGTTTACTTAGGATGTTAAATAACTTTCGCTTCAGAATGTAGTAATGATACTAATTCTTTCACTTGAGCTGGTAATTCACCTTCAAGTACGCGACCTGCTGCTTTTGTTGGTGGAAGGAAAATTTCCACAACGTTTGTTTTTGGTTCTACATCGTCTTCATCGATGTCTAAATCATCTAACTCTAATTCTTCAAGCGGTTTTTTCTTCGCTTTCATAATCCCTTGTAGTGAAGGATAGCGAGGTTCATTTAAACCTTGTTGTGCTGTGATTAATAGAGGTAGAGCTGTTTCGATTTCTTCTGAATCCCCTTCAACGTCGCGAACGATGTTTGCTTTACCGCCACTAATTTCAAGAGAAGTAATAGTTGTTACATAGTTAATGCCTAATAATTCTGCTAAACGTGGAGCTACTTGACCTGAGCCGCCGTCGATTGCAACGTTACCGCCTAGGATTAAGTCTGCTTCTTTATCTTTTAGGTATTCTGCTAAAATAGCTGAGATTGTATATTGGTCTAAATCATCTAAATCTTCTTCAGCGTTGATTAATACGGCTTTATCTGCGCCCATTGCTAATGCTGTACGAAGTTGTTTTTCTGACTCCTCATTACCGATTGTCAGTACTGTTACTTCGCCGCCCTCAGCGTCGCGGATTTTAATCGCTTCTTCGATGGCATATTCATCGTACGGATTGATGATGAATTCCGCACCGTCTTCTTGAATTTGACCTCCGTTAATAACGATTTTTTCTTCCGTATCAAAAGTTCTTTTTACTAATACAAAGATGTTCATAATCGTAAACCTCCCTATGTGTATTATCTATTTTCCCTTAAATACTGGCTTGCGTTTTTCTACAAACGCTGCGATGCCTTCTTTTGCATCTTCTGTCTTAAAGCATGCTGCAAAGTGCTCGGCTTCCGCTTCTAATGTTTCCTTTAGATTGGGTGTATCGCCTAAACGAAGTAGGTCGATGGCTGATTTTAATGCTAGTGGACTCTTTTCAGCAATTTTTTGTGCTTTTTGAAGTACACTCGCTTTCAGCTCCTCTTCTGGAAAATGAGCATTAGCTAACCCCCACTGTACAGCTTCCTCACCTGTTAATGACTCAGACGTAAACATCATTTCTGCTGCTTTAGCAAGTCCAACATGGCTCGGTAATCGTTGCGTACCACCATACCCTGGAATTAATCCAAGGTTAAGCTCAGGAAGCCCAAGCTTGGCATTAGACGCGACATATCGGATATGGCAACTCATGGCTAATTCCAATCCGCCACCTAGCGCAGCACCATGAATGGCCGCGATAACTGGTTTCTCGAAAGTTTCGATTTTTCTGAAAATTTTATGCACAGCCATTGTCTGATCATGCATTTGTTTTTCCGTTTCAACTTGCGTAAACTCTTTAATGTCTGCACCAGCTGAGAAAAATCGGCCTTCGCCGTGAATAACGACAACACGTGTATCTGGATCGTTGGCAATTTTATCAAATAGACCGTCAAGCTCGACGATCAGCGCATAGCTCATTGCGTTCGCGGGTGGGCGATTAATCGTAATGACTGCTAGGGCGCCTTGGTTCGATAATTGTAGAAAGCTCATTCGCTAATTCCCTCCTATATGTAAGAGGCTGAGCAAAAGCTCAGTCTCTAAATTATGACTTAATACCATTTAGCAATAACTCATATACTTTGGGTGCTAGTGCGAGCAAATCAAATTTTTGGTCTTTCATCACCCATGAAGTCGTTACTTCATCAATGGTTCCAAAAATACATTGTCTCGCCAAACGAATGTCCATATTCGCTCTGAAGTCACCTGCATTAACACCTTGTCGTAAGATTTCATCGATTAAATCGAGATAACCTTTTAAAATAGCATTAATTTTCGCTCGAACTTCAATATTGGATTGGCGCAATTCTAGTTGTGTCACGATCCCGAGATGTTTATTATCCGTTTGTACTTTAAAGTGACTTTCAATCATCTTTTGCAGTTTCTCAGAAGCTGTTTCATTGCGATCTACAATCACTTGTAAGCGGTTAATAAAAACTGCCATCTTATCTTCAAAAACGGAGATTAAAATATCCTCTTTATTTTTGAAGTATAAATAAATGGTTCCATCCGCAACACCAGCCTGCTTCGCGATTTTCGAAACTTGCGCTTGATGATAGCCGTTTTCTGCAATAACAATTACTGCAGCGTCTATAATTTGCTTATACTTCGGCTTTTCTTTCCTCACTTTGTATCACCACCATATCCAAAAAATGAATGGTTATTCATTCACATCTTTATAATAAATGCACCTGGTAAGTTTTGTCAAGCAAGGTTATCATTTTGTTTTGCTTTTTCTTCATCAACAAGCTGACGACGCAAGATTTTCCCTACCGCGGTCTTCGGTAACTCTTCTCTAAATTCGTAAATACGTGGTACTTTATATGATGCTAAATTTTTACGGCAGTAACGATTTAATTCGTCATCACTCACCTCTGCACCTTCTTTTTTCACGATAAAGGCTTTTACAGTTTCACCGCGATACGGATCTGGTACTCCGATAACGACACATTCTTGAATCCCTTCATGCTCATATAACACCTCTTCGACTTCACGCGGATAAATATTGTAGCCACCTGCGATGATGATATCTTTTTTACGGTCCACAACGAAGAAATAACCATCCTCGTTCATATACCCCATATCACCTGTCAATAGCCATCCATCACGTAATGTTTGTGCTGTTTCCTCAGTACGATTCCAGTAGCCCTTCATAACTTGTGGTCCTTTAATGCATAACTCGCCCACTTCTCCAACGGCTACTTCCGTCATCGTCGTTGTATCCATAATCGCCGCATCAGTATCTGGCCAAGGCACACCAATCGAGCCTTTCACACGTCGGTCAATCCATAAGAAATTACTATGCGTTACTGGCGAAGATTCTGTTAGACCATAGCCTTCTACTAGCTTACCGCCTGTCACTTCCTCGAACTGATCCTGTACTTCAACTGGTAGCGGTGCTGAGCCACTAATACATGCCTTAATCGATGATAAATCATACTTCGCAATATCCGGATGATTTAAAATGCCAATATAAATTGTTGGTGCTCCTGGGAATAATGTCGGCTTATGCTTATCAATTGTTTTTAAAAGCTCTGTCGCATCAAACTTCGGCACTAAGAGCATTTTAAAGCCCATCATGACACTAAGTGCTAATACCGTTGTCATGCCGTACACATGGAAAAATGGTAGCACCCCAAGTACCACATCCGGCTCCTGCTCATCCTCTGGAGTACGATAATCATTCGTCCACATTGCACAGGCCTGCACATTCGAGACAATATTACGATGCGTTAGCATAACCCCTTTTGGGAATCCTGTCGTGCCACCTGTATATTGTAATAATGCCAGATCCTCATTAAAATCAAATGCTTCATCGATTGGTATTGCCGTATCTGGGCTTGTACGTAAAATTTCAGTAAATAAATGATTTACCCCTTGATGTTCCACTGAAACTTTGAAACCATACTCTTTTCGTTGCATGAACGGGTAGACGACATTTTTCGGGAATGGTAAGAAATCTTTTAAGCCCGTTACGACGATATGTTCTAAGTCTGTATCCTTCCATGTTTTCATAATACGTGGATACAAAATATCGAGTGTAACGATTAATTTTGCACCAGAATCTTTTAGTTGATACGCCACTTCACGCTCGGTATAAAGTGGATTGGTCATCACAACCGTACAGCCGGCATACATCGCACCAAAAAAGCTGACTACCGCCTGTGGTGTATTTGGGAGCATAATCGCAATGCGATCCCCTTTTTGAAGGCCAAGTTTTTGAAGATAATTTGCAAATTTATACGCGTATTGTTGTAACTCTTTGAAGCGAACTTCTTTTCCCATAAAATAGATCGCGACATTATCTGGTGTCTTATCCGCCATCTCTGATAAATACTGTTGCAGCGGTATCTCTCGGTAATCGAGTGATGTTGGGACTTCTTCCGGATAACTTTTTAACCAAAGTTTCTCAGTCACTTGCGAACACCCCTTTGCAATAATAAGTTAAAAACTTACATTAAGTATATCGGACGGAAATAGAACTTTCAATGAATAGTCACTCATTTTTTCGTTTTTTCGAGAAAATTCGTAACCAAAATAGAATTTTTTATTTTCGAACGTCCGATTTCTAATTATTGATACACGATTATGGATGTTTGCCCGCAATATTTTTTCTGCATGTATTACCAAAAGATTAGCTAGCACAAAATGGTCAGAACCTCAGAAAGCGTGTTTTAGCTACGACATATTTCAAAATAAGTGTCAGCTAGCGACCATTGTCGGATAACTTTTTAGCGTTTTCCTAATGATGTTGCAAAAACTGTCAACAAAAACAATTAAATTGCGACAAACGCGCAAAAATATAGCAACGCTGCCCAGTCAACCGAAGCATTTTTGACCCAAAAAAACATAAAAAGGGCTGTTTTGCGCTCTCCGCCGGTTCTTTAAAGGACCGTTTCAGACGATACATTCACTTTACAAAAAAATAAATGACAACTTTTTATAAAAACAGCTTCCTAAGCAGATCTCATAAAATACCAGACCATAGCGCAACAAAAATACCCCTTAATTTATTAAAATCGGACAAAAATAGCCCCTTAGAGCACCTGAAACGGGTCATTTTTTTATCTCTCGATTACAATAATGTCGTAACTATCGCCAGTAGTTTGATAATTATTTTTCATTTTCTTATTTTTATGCAGATGTTTAACAAAATAGCATGGCTATATTCTTAGCGATGGCACATATTTAAAGATATGTCGTATCCAAAAGCCGCTTCTTAGTGTAATGAGCGATTTCAAATGAATAAAAAAAGAGACTGCTTTTACGCAGTCTCTTTAAAACTTATGGAATCGTCGAACCGATAACAAATGACAGACCTAACGAAATTGCAAATGAAATAAAGCCAACTGCCATATTGCCCTTTGCAATCTCCTTATCAACGTCAAGTCGCGGTGTAACAAATTCAAATAATAAGTACGCAATAATTAATAATACGAAACCAAACATACCCCAGCCAATTGTTGCGAGTAATGTGGCGTGATGCTCAATCGAATAGCGAAAGACATTACAGATACCAATAATCTTCCCGCCGGTCGCCAGTGCGACAGCGACGTTTCCTTTCTGAATTTCCTCCCAGTTTTTATAGCGTGTTACCACTTCAAACATTGCCATTGCGACAAGCAAGCATAGTAGTACAACGGTATAATAACCGGTCATTTCTACAACTGGATGTTGCCAAAATGCGTCCATGAGCACCGTTCCCCTCTACTTAAATTCTACAACCGTTACGCCATAGCCGCCTTCATTCGCATTACCAAAATGGTAGCCTTTTACGCGAGGATGTCGTTTTAATAATTGTTGAATTCCTTCGCGGAGCGCGCCTGTTCCTTTACCATGAATAATCGATACTTGGTGATAATTCGATAGTAAGGCATCGTCTAAATATTTCTCCGTACGGTGCATCGCATCTTCATAGCGCTCACCACGTAAATCAAGCTCAAGTTTTACTGCTTGGCTACGATTTCGAACACTTGAGACATTAACGGTATCTTTCACTTTTTCAGGCTTGATGTATTCTAGATCTTCCTCTGGTAATTTCATTTTTAAAATACCAATTTGAACAGCCCATTCACCTGACTTATCTTTTTTCAGCAATGTACCGCGCTGACCATAGCTAAGCACTTTTACTTCATCGCCTGCTTTTAATTCCTGTGCACGCGCATTTAGTTGGCGTTGTTTTTTCAGAACGCGATTTTCCTGTGCAGGTGTCGCATCTTCAAGACGTTTTCTCGCATCAATAATTTCATGCTCCTTGACCGCTTCATTCGCACGGTGCTGCATTTTATGAAGCTCATCAATAACATCCTCTGCCTCGCGCTTCGCAGCATCAACAATTTTACGCGCTTTTTCTTTTGCTTTTTTCGTTAGCTCTTCTTTTGTCGCTTCGTATTCCGCTATTTTACGGTCTAAGTCGGCACGGAGCTCATTTGCTTCTGCCACAAGGCGTGCTGATTCTTCCGCATCTTTCTCTGCTTGAATACGAGACGTTTCAAGGGACGCAATCATTGATTCAACTTCATGCGTTTCTGTACCTGTATAATTTTTCGCCGTATCAATAATATGCTCGGGTAAGCCTAAGCGCTGTGAAATTTCAAAGGCATTTGAGCGCCCTGGTACCCCGATTAATAAACGATACGTCGGACTTAATGTATCGACATTAAACTCCATACTCGCATTAATTACACCTGGACGATTATAGCCATATGCTTTTAATTCTGGGTAGTGGGTCGTCGCCATTACACGCGCGCCGCGACCATGCACTTCGTCTAAAATCGAAATGGCAAGTGCAGCCCCTTCTTGTGGGTCTGTACCCGCACCTAATTCATCAAATAACACAAGCGATTCATGGTCAAACTCATGTAAAATATCGACAATATTCACCATATGACTGG
Organism: Kurthia populi; assembly: GCF_042686175.1. NCBI lineage: Bacteria > Bacillati > Bacillota > Bacilli > Caryophanales > Caryophanaceae > Kurthia > Kurthia populi. The sequence goes on from NZ_JBHUOR010000139.1 coordinate 11,762, forward strand.
AGAATGTTGAAAGGCTTTGCTCGATTGATTGCTCATCGCCAATATCAGCAAATAGTTGCGTAAAGACAGCAAGCTCTGAGCCATCTAATGCAGGAACCGGAATCCCCGCTTGCGCCATTAAGGTACAAAGACCAACCGTTTTTAGCGTAACCGTTTTACCACCTGTATTTGGACCAGTAATAACGATTGCTGTAACATCATCGCCAAACTCAATGTCATTGGCAACGGCCATATCCATATCTAGTAACGGGTGGCGCGCCTTTGTTAATTTCATATAACCGCGGTCATTCATTTTAGGCATCGTGCATTTATTCGCTTGACCGTATTTTGCCTTAGCAAGGACAACATCAATAGCACCTAAAATTTGTACGAGTATAAATAAGCTATGTGCGACTTCTTGCACTTTTGCAGATAACTCCATTAAGATGCGATCTACTTCTGCTTTTTCTTTTACTTTTAGACCTTGAATTTCATTATTCGCCTGTACAACGGCATCTGGCTCAATGTAAAGCGTTTGACCTGATGCGGATTGGTCATGAATGACACCGCCGTAATGACTACGGTACTCCGCCTTTACAGGAATAACAAAACGGTCATTACGAATCGTAATAATTGAGTCTGACAGCATTTTCGCTGCAGCACTACCGCGTGTTAAGCTCGCTAAACGGTCACGCACTCGGCCTTCTTGTGTACGCAGTTGTGTACGAATGCCGCGTAATGCTTGGCTCGCTGAATCCATCACTTTGGCATTATCATCAATACAGCTGTTAATTTCATGCTGTAAACCAGTTAAAATTGGTAACTCCTCTTTTTTTGCTTCAAATAATGGAATGGCAACTTCTTCGTCTGCCACTACGGTTTCAATAAATTCGCGTAAAATACGGCTTGCGCGAATCGTGCTTGAAATCTCCATTAATTCTTTCGGACTTAGCATCCCACCAATTTGTGCGCGGCGTGCGTGTGGACGAACATCAAAAATGCCGCCCATTGGCACACTTCCTTTTAGACGTAAAATAGATAAAGCTTCATCCATTTCCGCTAGTAAACCTTGTACGGCTTCAAGTTCTGTTTCTGGTGCTAGTTTTGCTAATCCTTCTTGTCCAAGTGAGCATGTCGCAAAACTCGCTACTTGCTCACGTACTTTATCAAACTCTAGTGTTTTCAATGCGCGCTCGGCGATCATTCAAAACGCCCCCTACTTATTATTTAAAAAATCCATGAACTTCTCAAAGCTCCATGTGTTGACAATCATGTCTTTGTAAAGCCACGCTTTTTGTGCGTATTTCGTTCCAATATCCATATAACGTAGTTGTTCAATCGCATGTGCATCGGTATTAATCGCTACGGGTACACCTGCTTTTGCAGCCATCTCTAAATGCTCAACACATAAATCAAGGCGATATGGATTTGCATTCAACTCTAAAATTTTACCATATTCTTTCGCCCATGCAATGAGTTGTGCCATATCTGGGTTGTAACCGTCACGCTGATGAATAACACGTCCTGTCGGATGCGCAATCATATCGACATGCGGATTTTTTAGTGCAGTATGCAAACGCTCCATAATTTGCTCCTGCGGTTGTGAGAAGCTTGAGTGAATCGATGCAATAACAAAATCTAAGCTACTCATCACGTCATCACTAAAATCGAGTGAGCCATCCGGTAAAATATCCATCTCTGTACCGCGTAATAAATGAAATTCTGGATGTGCGTGATTGAAAGCATAGATTTCTTCTTTTTGCTGTTCTAAACGTTCTGGCGTCAAGCCATTCGCCACTTTTAAATAGTGTGAATGGTCGGTAATTACCGCATAGTCATAGCCGCGCTCTATCAACGCCTCACCCATTTCGCGAACAGTATGTGCGCCGTCTGACCACGTCGTATGCATATGTAAATCACTGCGAATATCCGCAAGCGTTACGAGATGCGGAATATCGGCATGGCGTTCAAATTCTGTATGTCCGGCACGTAACGTCGGTGGTATAAACGGTAAATCGAAATGATTGAAAAATGCTTTCTCTGTCTCAAATGTTAACACAGAACCATCCGGCTGCTCGACGCCATACTCGCTAATTTTTTCATCGCGCTCTTTAGCGATTTGACGCATGCGTACATTATGTTCTTTTGAGCCTGTGAAGTGATGCAGTGCTGTTGGGTACTCCGCATCCGTCACAATACGGAAATCGGCATTCGCGGCATCATCTCCTGCTAAAATAACCGAAATTTTCGTATCACCCGCCGCTACAATTTCGGTATACGATAATGCCGCTAATAATTTGTCCTTCACGACAAGCGGCTGTGCAGAGGCAATAATAAAATCAATATCCTTGCTCGTTTCTGCTACACGTCGAAATGAACCCGCTACAGAAAAGCGCTCAATCTCTTCAATGGCCTCTAAAACAGCATTAATCTCTTTAACATTTTCCTCAAGCTGCCAAATCGGATGGCGCTCTGAACGCTGACCAAACGTTTCAAGCTCTTTTAATAGCTTTTCAACCGTTTTCTTACCAAAGCCCGCAAGTTCACCTACTTTCCCTGATTCACAAGCTGCCTTTAAGCTATCTGCCGAATCGACACCTAGCTCCTGATAAAGCTTCGCGATTTTTTTACCACCAAGACCAGGAATTTTCAGTAGTAATGGTAAGCCTGCTGGCACTTCCTCTTTTAACGAGGTCAAATCACTTGATTCACCTGTTTCTAATAAATCATGGATAACAGCGGCTGTCCCTTTACCGATACCTTTAATTTTTGTGACATCTTCTATTTCTTCGATGCTACGCGGGTCATTCTCAAGCGCAGCTGCTGCCTTACGAAAAGCAGAGATTTTAAACGGATTTTCACCCTTTAATTCTAAATACGTTGCAATCGTTTCTAATGTGTTAATAATTTTCTTTTTATTCATACTGAGCATCCCCTTATTAAAAAGCGAGCGCCCACAACAGTAGGCGCCCGCTTTTCGTTATTATTTCGTATAAACGAACCACAATTGTTGGAACATTGTCGAAATGAGTGGTGTATATTTAAGTATTAAGTTTGTTAAAATAGAACTGTCAATGAAGTTCTGAATACTTTCAATTGGTAGTAATGCCAAAATGTAAAGTAAGAAGAATAACATGAAGTACACCTGGATAAAGCCTAATAAACCACCTAGAAGACGGTTAAAGCCCCCTAGCACTGGTACGTACTGTACGAAATTGAATAGTGATGCAATAATTTTAAAAACGAATTTGACAATAAAGAAGATCAAGACAAATGCCAAAACGTTATAAAATGTTTGCATTAAGTCTGCACCATCCATACCAAATTTCAGCGCAGTATCATCGGCAACTGTTGGATATGGTACGTACATGACAAATTTTTCAGCTAACGATTTGTAGCCGATAAGCGCAGCAATAATCGCCGCTACTAATCCTACTAAATTAACAAGCTGATACAGTACGCCACGACCGACGCCTGTAAGAATACCTGCAATTAGTACTATAATAATGATTAAATCAATCATTCACGTCATCCTTTAATTTTTTAAGTTGTGCTTCTAATTCTTCAATGCGTTGCTTGTAGTTCATCGAATCATTGACCGCATTAACTGCTGTTAGGACAGCTAACTTGGCAATATCTAAAGAAGGGCTGGCACTGCGAATACCTCGCATTTGTTCGTCGACGGTGTTTGCTACATGCCGCATATGACTCGGCGATTCCGTTCCCACCATGTTATAGGTTTGTCCATAAATGTTTACAGAAATACGATTTAAGCGTTGCTCTGACAATGCCCGTTCCCTCCTTTTAAATCCTATTTCTAATAATACCATGAAATGCAATATCATGTGAATAATCTACTAAAAGAAAGGGCGAGAAATTATGTCTACAATCGTTTTAAAGTTATCTGCTCAAGATCAACAAAAAGTTCATGACTACTATGATGCACAAGCTGTTCCAACAAATGCACCTGGAGCCGTCTTTATGGCGAAAACCCCGCATGCAACGATTACCTCTTATAAGTCTGGAAAAGTAATGTTCCAGGGTACGGAGGCGGAGCAAGAAGCAAATCGCTTCGGCGAATTTGAAGCACCTACTACTACGACGTCACCAAAGGGTGATAAGCTCCCAGAAAAATTCGCCAATATGAATGTACTCGGTTCAGATGAGACAGGAACGGGTGACTATTTCGGGCCGATTACGGTAGCGGCGGCGTATGTACCTCAAGATAAAATGGCGTTACTCAAAGAACTTGGCGTCAAAGATTCAAAAATGCTAACCGATGCTAAAATGCGTGCTATCGCCCCTGCCATCATGGAAGCCGTCCCTTACAGCGTGCTGACACTGCATAATGATAAATACAATAAAGTAAAGGCACAGGGCTGGTCCCAAGGGAAAATCAAGGCGCTCCTACATAATCAAGCACTGCGCCATGTGTTATCAAAAATTGCGCCAACAAAGCCCGATTTTATTTTAATCGACCAATTCGAAGAGCGTGACACATATTATCGTCATATCCAAGAAGAAAAAGATATCATTCGTGATAACGTTTTATTCTCAACAAAGGCAGAACAACTGCATCTTTCTGTCGCTGCCGCATCGATTATCGCACGCTATGCTTTTCTTTCTGCGATGGACCAATTATCGGTGGAAATCGGTGTTGAGCTACCAAAAGGTGCCAGTGCGAAAGTAGACCAAGTCGCTGCAAATATCTTACTATCACAAGGTGAGGAAGCGTTACAATCCGTTACAAAATGGCATTTCGCCAATACAACAAAAGCATCGCGTATTGCCGCGAAAAACCGTATGATTTAACGAACAAAAAAGAGGAATGGCCCGCTATGGACCATTCCCCTTTTTTTGTGTTCTAAATCTTATTTTGCAGGAGCGTCTTCAGTTACTTCGATATCTTGTAATTGTGCGCCATCTACGTATTTAATATCGTAGTTTTTCACACGGTTGTTTACAGGAACGATTTCTGTACGGAAGTATGTTGGAACAGTTACTGCTTGTTCAAACATATACTCTTGCCAAGCTTTGAACGCTTCACCACGGTGATCAGCATCTAATGATTCTTTTGAATCGATATCTGCTAATAATGTTTCTAACTCAGGCGTTGTGTAACGGCTGTAGTTAAATTGTGCATTTTTCGCATATAAGCCCATTGGTGATGGGTTTGTACCTGTACCCCATGCAGCCATAAACATGTCGATATCTTTATCATCTGCTTGTACTTTATCGTAGAAGCTGTTGAATTCGATTGGACGACCTGTTGTTAATTCAACTTTAAGACCAACATCTTTCCAGTTTTGGATATAGAATTGAACGATTTTATCATCTTTATCCGTACCAGCCATTGTTGCCATTTTGATTGTGAATTCTTTACCGTCTGGATCTTCTACAAAACCATCATCATTTTTATCTTCGTAACCAGCTTCTTTAAGAAGAGATTTCGCTTTTTCAGCATCATAGTTAAAGCCTGTTAATGAATCATCATAGAATGACTCGAATACTGGTGGAATTAATGAGTTACCACGTGTACGTAAGCCATCGTAGTAAGCTTTTGCTACTTCTTCGACGTTCATTGCGTAAGCAACTGCTTGACGTAATTTAACATCTTTCATTTTCGCATCTTCATTTACAACAACTTCGCCTTTTTTAGAATCCCATTTACCCATTTTGAAACCTAGGTAAGAGTAAGCTAATTCTGGGCGACCAAGAATTTGTGCGTTTTTAAGATCTTTTACATCTTCGTATTGGTTTGCTGCATAGCTTTGTAAAATATCGTGCTTACCTGCTTTCATCGCTGCTGCTGCAGAAGATGAAGGTACAACTTCGATAACGACTTTATCTAATTTTGGTTTGCCACGGAAATAGTTTTCGTTTGCTACCATTTGAACAGACTCACCATTAACAACTTTATCAACAACGAATGCACCAAGTGTTACTGGATTTTTACGTACTTCATCAGATTTTACTAAATCTTTTGCTTTAATGCCTTCAAGTTGGTGCTTAGGTGCTGCGTAGCCCCATAGACCGTCACCACCAGAGTAAATTGCTGGTGAAACTTTCTTAAGTGTTAACTCCATTGTGTAGTCATCCACTTTTTTAATACCGCTAATATCTTTTGCTTTACCATCGTGGTATTCTTTTGCACCCTCGATGTTTTGGAAATCAGAATCATAACGTACACCTGTGTAATCTTTGTCGGCAATAATATAGTACGGATAAATAACATCTTCGATTGTAAATGGTTTGCCGTCAGACCATTTTACATCTTTTTTAATTGTAACAGTTGCCGTGTTTTTATCTTCATCTACTTTTAAAGATGCTAAGCCTTCATCACTAATTAAGAAGTCTTCTTTTGTATCAAAAATCGAGTTAGAAGTCCACTCCATGATTGTTGCATCATAAGCATCCTCGTATAATTCCCAGTTAAAAATCCCTTGGAATGGTGAGTCACTTACAAGACCAACTTGTAATGTACCGCCGCTTTTTGCTTCTGCATCATTTTTCACAGTATCTGCTAACTTACTTGTGTCTACCTCTTCTTTACCACTATCTTTGCCTTTTTCACTGTCACTACCGCCGCCACAAGCTGCAAGTACTAACGTAATGATGCCGACAAGAAGTAGCATCAGCCAATTCTTTTTCTTCATCCAATCTCCTCCTCTTTTTTCCCTCTTTGTTACCCCAATCTTTGTTTAGCATCTGCTGAACGTCGTAGAGCTTGTCCAATATAATTTATGCCAAGCATCAATACTAAAATCAGCAGCGATGCTGGTAACCATACCCACCACTTCTCAGCGATTACCGTTTGATTATTGGCAAAGCTGACAAGGGTTCCTAGACTTGGTGTCGTATCTGGTAAACCAAAGCCTAAGAATGTAAGACCTGTTTCAATACCGACATTGCCGGCGAAGTTAAGCGTTAATTCGACGATTAATAATGAGCTCAAGTTTGGCATAATACCTTTGAACATAATCGCGAAGTCGCTTGTACCCATCGTTTTTGAGGCGCTAACATAATCACGTCGACTTTCCGACAATGCTTTACTGCGGACAAGCCTTGCGGTACTTACCCACATAAACGCGCTCATAATAAGAATGAATGACCATACATCATATTTTGGAATGATCGTCACGAATACGATGATGATCATTGTAGATGGTAATGTAATGATGAAATCGATTAGACGCATAAAGAAGTTATCAATGATGCCACCGTAGTAGCCACAAATAATCCCAACTGCAACGCCCAATATACCGGTAATTACTGTAATGGCAATGGCGATAACGATAGAGTTACGCGCCCCGATAATTAATTGCCCTAAAATATCACTACCGCCTTGGTCTGCACCAAGGATGAAGCCATTTTCACCTGGCTTCGCAAATTCATCTAATAAACTAATTTTCATTAATGCTTCTTTGTCGATAAATGGTGCCCAAATAATCGACCCTAATATAATGAATGCGACGATGATTAAAGAACCCATCGCGATTTTATCTTTTTTAAACTCACGCCAAATGACCCGAAAACCAGTCGCTGGCGTACTTTCTAACTCATGTTCAGTTAATTGTTCATTGTTAAATTGTTGTTCCATCGTATTCACCTCTTCTTTCGGTTTAAGTTATTATTCGATACGGATTCGTGGGTCGACGATACTTAAAATAATATCTGACAATAGACTACCTAATAACGCAAGGAAGCCATATAGCATAACAAGTGCCGTAATAACACTATAGTCACGCCCCATGATTGACTGAATGAATAATTGTCCCATACCAGGGAAACCGAAAATTGTCTCGATGAATACAGAACCACCAAGAATACCTGTAATAGAGAACCCTAGAAATGCCGCAATCGGTAATAATGAGTTACGGAAAATGTGACGTGTATACACTTTATTCATCGGAATCCCTTTACTGCGAGCTGTTTTTACAAAATCCTGCGTTTGTGCGTCAATAATTTCAGAGCGTAAGTACTGAATGATACTTGTTGTCGCTAAGAATGCGTACGTAATCGCTGGTAAAATTAAGTGATACACCTTACTCCAGAAGTACCCCCATGTACCAGGGTCCTCCCCTACAGATACAGTACCTGACGTCGGGAACCATTGTAACTGGTAGCCGAAAATATAAAGGAAAATTAGCGCTAATACGAATGTTGGAATCGCATAGCTGACAAAGCTATAAAGCACAATTGTTTTATCGCGTAATGTATTTTGATAACGACCTGCAATCACACCTAATGGAATTGCAATTAAATACGTTAAAATAACACTTACAAGTGATAACCATAGTGTATTTAGACCACGGTCACCAATTAGTGAGGCAACACTTACTTTAAAGGTATAGCTATCCCCGAAGTCCCCGCGGAACATATTTGTTACCCAGTGCCAGTACTGTACATACCACGGATCATAGAAGCCTGCTTGCTGACGTAACTCTTCTAAACGCGCCGGATCCGTTTGTGGTGTAATTAAGCCTGTAAATGGATCCCCTGGCATAAATTTCGCCAAAATAAAAATCAACATACTCAGCACGAATAGCTGTGGAATCATAATTAAAAATCGTCTAACAACTGTTTTCCACATATTATTCAGCCCCCTTTTCGAGACCAATCATCGCCGTTTTATGCGTCGATGAAATTTCTTTTAATGGATATACTTTACCGTCTTGATCGTAGTAACGATGTGAATCGGCTTTATAAATGGCTTCGACCTTTTGACGCTCGATTTTACGCTCGATGCGTGTCTCAGGCTCGATATTTGGAATCGCTGATAATAAACGGTTCGTGTAAATATGTTGTGGGTTGTTGAAAATATCATTTCGTGTACCCGTTTCAACAAAGCGCCCTTTATACATAATTGAAATATGGTCACACATATGACGTACAACGCCCAAGTCATGTGAGATAAATAAATAGCTAAGACCATATTCCGTTTGAATATCCTTCATAAAGTTCAGTACCTGTGCTTGTACCGATAAATCAAGTGCTGATACCGGCTCATCCGCAATAATCATTTTCGGATTACAAGCAACTGCGCGTGCAATACCAAGACGCTGCTTTTGACCACCAGAGAATTCATGCGGGTATTTCACCATTGCTTCCTCAGATAAGCCGACAATTTCAAGCAGCTCGATAATGCGGCGTTTCTCCTCTTGCGGTGATAAGTTCAAGAAGTTGCGAATCGGTTCTGCGATAATTTCCTGTACGCGTTTACGTGGGTTCATTGCAGAATGGCTATCTTGAAAAATCATTTGGATATCACGATTATACGCACTATCACGTTTTCGACGTTGATTCGTCACATCCTGTCCTTCGTAAATCACTTTTCCAGATGTGATTTTTTCAAGACCAATAATCGCCTTCCCTGTCGTTGATTTTCCTGAACCTGACTCGCCTACAAGGCCATATGTTTTCCCTTTTTCAAACTCCATTGATACACCATCAACCGCATAAACATGGTCAACGACTGTATTAAAGAAGCCACCGCGAATCGGATAATGCACATTTAAATCTTTTACTTCCATAAACGACGTCATTGTACGACACCTTCCTTCGTTTCTTGCTCTTCAAAATTGAAGGTTTGCCAGCATGTGCAGCGTACAAGATGTCCTGGTGAAATTTCATGCATTTGTGGTTCCACTTCATGTGCATTTTCGCTCACCCATGGAATACGTGGCGCAAAACGACAACCTGATTTTGGCATTTTCGTAAGCGTTGGTACCATCCCTTGAATCACTTGCAGACGGTCATGATCACGTTCTGTTTGTGGAATCGAATTTAATAATGAACGTGTATATGGATGCTTCGGATTTCTAAATAGCTCCTCAACTGGTGCTACCTCGATTACTTGTCCTGCATACATTACAGCTACGCGTGTCGCAACTTCTGCTACAACACCTAAATCATGCGTGATTAACATAATTCCCGCATTTGTTTCTTGCTGTAGCTCGATTAATAAGTCTAAGATTTGTGCTTGAATCGTTACATCAAGTGCCGTTGTTGGTTCATCCGCAATCATGATACGTGGCTTACACGCAATCGCAATCGCGATCATTACACGCTGACGCATCCCGCCTGATAATTGGTGTGGGAATTGACGCGCAACACGCTCTGGATTAACGATTCCTACTTGGTCAAGCAGCTCTAGCGCACGTGCTTTTCGCTCTTGATCGGTCATCTTCGTATGGAACACAAGCCCCTCTTCGATTTGGTCACCGATACGCATTAATGGATTTAGTGCAGAAAGGGGATCTTGGAAAATAAAACCGATGTCATTTCCTCGTATTTTATTTAATTTATCCTCCGAATAATTAACAAGGTTTTCTCCTTTGTATAAAATCTCGCCAATTACGGTTGTATTGCCCGGTGGGTGTAGACCTACAATGGATGTTGCAAGTGTACTTTTACCACATCCTGACTCTCCAACAATCGCAAGTACTTCATTTTCATTTAATGTTAAGTTCACATCGTGAATTGCATCATAATATGTATCCTTAATTCGAAAACTTGTAAATAAATGATTAATTTCTAACAATGGCTTTGAAAGTGTCATCATGCCCACTCCTTTCTGTTTATATTCACAAAACTATTACGAAAGAAAAATATTTCGGTAATTAAAATGTTATATTGTTTATTAATATAACATAAATTTCTAAATTGTCTATATATTTAGAACATTAAAATGAATCATACCTATATAAAATTTATTTTTAGTCCAATAGGCGCTTGAAAGTTTTTTGTTATATTACAATTATTTACACATTTATTGTATTTTTCAAATTAACATCTATCTTTATACAATAAAATTTAGTTAAATTTTCTCATTAATGTTTTATATCATCTATCTATTCCTCATTTTACTATAAAATCAAACCTAAAAAATCCCTTTTTATACTTTTTCAAGGTCGAAAAAGCAACAATCATACGCAGTAATACCCTGACATATTTTTACGCACAAAAAAACACCTCCAACAAAATTTTGTTGGAGGTGTCTTACATTGCTTATAGTATTAACGTAATGTTACGCCATTTTCTTGTAATGCAGCAACAACTTTGTCATGTACTGCTGTGACATCTTCATCTGTTAATGTACGTTCAGGATCGAAGTACGTTAAGCTAAATGCGATTGATTTTTTACCAGCTTCCATATGGTCGCCTTCATAAACGTCGAATACATTGACTGCTTTTAGTAATTTACCACCAGCAGCTGTAATAATTTCTTCTAATGATGCAGCAGTTGTTGTACGGTCTACAACTAATGCGATATCACGAGAAATTGATGGGAAGCGAGGAACTGCTACATATTGTAATGGTGCAATGTCAGCCGCAAGTACTTGCGCTAAATTGAACTCTGCTACAAATGTATCTTTCACGCCAAGATTTTTTTGTTCTTGTGGATGTAATTGACCTAAGAAACCAATACGTTCACCATCTAATAAGATGTCCGCAGTACGTCCTGGGTGCATACCGTCAACTTTTGCCGCTACGTAAGTGATGCGGTCTGCTACGCTTAATTTTTCAAATAATGCTTCAAGCGCGCCTTTTAAGACGAAGAAATCCACTTGTTTGTGCTCACCTTGCCAAGCATTTTCTACCCATTTGCCTGTCATCGCAAGTGCTACATGTTCACGTTCTAGTGGTAGGCCTTCTGCTGTTTCACCTAAGAATACTGAACCAATTTCATATAACGCCACTGTGTCAGCTTGACGAGATATGTTATAAACAAGTGATTCGATTAAGTGTGGTAAAACGGATTGACGTAATGTGCTACGTTCTTCACTCATTGGCATTAGAAGGCGTGTTGTTGGTGCTGTTTCTAATGCATATTTTTGTGCTAATGCATCTGATGTTAATGAGTATGTTAGTGCTTGGTAAAGACCTGCTTCTTCTAATTGGTAACGGATTGTACGACGGACTTGTTGATTGCGATTCAAGCGACCTGGTACGATTTCAGCAACTGGTAATGTTGTTGGAATTTCATCATAGCCGTACAAACGTGCGATTTCTTCAACGATATCTTCTTCGATTTTAATATCTTGACGGCGTGTTGGCGCATCAATAATTAATAAACCATTTGCAGGCTCAACATCAAAGCGTAAACGTTTTAAAATAGATACCATTTCGTTTAATGAAATTTTCATACCTAAACGGTTGTTAATAAAGTCAGGTGACACAACAACGCGTGCTGGTTCTTTATCTAATTCATCAACTAAAACTGTACCTTCTAAGACGTCTCCGCCAGCAAGCTCTGCCATTAATTGTGCGGCACGTTCTGCTGCTGGTAATACGCGATTTGGATCTAAGCCTTTTTCAAAGCGAGCTGATGCTTCGCTACGTAAGCCAAGGTCTTTTGAGGTGTAGCGTACTGATAAGCCATCGAAGTAAGCTGATTCAATGACAACCGTTGTTGTCGCTTCTGTTACTTCTGAGTCAAAGCCACCCATAACGCCGGCAACTGCTACTGGTTTTTCACCATTTGTGATGACTAAGTTTGTCGCTTTTAGCGTACGGTCTTTTTCATCTAATGTTTTAATTGCTTCGCCTTCTGTTGCTAAACGAACAGCGATTTCACCAGTACCTAATTGGTCATAGTCAAAAGCATGCAGTGGTTGGCCATATTCTAAAAGAATATAGTTTGTAATATCAACGATGTTATTTAATGGACGGATACCTGAAACCATTAAATATTGTTGTAGCCATAATGGAGATTCTGCCACTTTCACATTTTTAACAACTTTCGCTGCATACATTGGATTCAGTTTTGTATCTTCTACTGATACTTTGATGACATCTGCTGCTTTTTCAGCAATTGTTTCATGTGCTGTATCTGGTAAAGTAATTTCTTGGTCTAAAATTGCCGCTACTTCATACGCTACACCTAGCATAGACATCGCATCTGCGCGGTTTGGTGTTAAGCCTAATTCAAGCACAACATCATCAAGACCTAATACTTCAATTGCGTCTGCGCCAACAGGAACATCATCTGATACGACATAAATACCATCAGCATAAGCTTTTGGAACTGTTTTACCGTCGATACCTAGTTCTTGTAAAGAGCAAATCATCCCCATTGAAACCGTACCACGAAGTTTACCTTTTTTGATTTTTTTGCCGCCTACATAACCATTTGGACGAACAGCAACGATTTTTTGACCAACTGCTACATTTGGTGCGCCACAAACGATTTGTGCTAATTCTTCTTCGCCAAAATCAACTTGGCAAATATTTAAGTGGTCTGAATCAGGATGCGGAGTTGCTTCTTTGATTTGACCGATTTGTAATTTTTTAAGCCCTTTTGATAAGTGATTGACTGCTTCAACTTCGATACCTGAACGCGTAATTTTTTCCGCTAATTCTTCTGGTTCTAAGCCACTGATGTCAACATATTGAGATAACCATTTTAATGATACTAACATTGTTTCGTCCTCCTCCTAATCTTCTGCGCGGTGGAATTGTTCTAAGAAACGCACGTCATTTGTATAGAAGTGACGAATATCATCCACACCATATTTCAGCATTGCAATACGTTCTGGTCCCATACCAAATGCGAAACCAGTTACTTTTTTCGGATCATAGCCAGCCATTTCAAGTACGTTCGGGTGAACCATACCTGCACCTAGAATTTCAATCCAACCTGTGCCTTTACATACGTTACAGCCTTCGCCGCCGCATTTGAAGCAAGAAATATCCATTTCAACAGATGGCTCTGTGAATGGGAAGTAGCTTGGACGTAAGCGAATTTCGCGGTCCTCGCCGAACATTTTCTTAGCGAATAAATCAAGTGTTCCTTTTAAGTCGCTCATTGCGATATCTTCGCCCACAACTAATCCTTCGATTTGGTTGAATTGATGTGAGTGTGTCGCGTCATCATTGTCACGACGGAATACTTTACCTGGGCAAATAATACGGATTGGTTTACCTTGTGCTTTCTCCATTGTACGAGCTTGTACTGGAGATGTATGTGTACGCATTAAGATTTCTTCTGAAATGTAGAATGTATCTTGCATATCACGAGCAGGGTGACCTTTTGGAAGATTTAATGCTTCAAAGTTATAATAATCTTTTTCTACTTCTGGACCTTCCGCCACTTCATAGCCCATACCTATGAATAAGTCTTCGATTTCTTCAATGATACGTGTTAATGGGTGATGATTCCCCACTTTCACCGTACGACCTGGTAATGTGACATCGATTGTTTCAGATTCTAATTGCGCATCTAATGCAGCTGCTTCAAGCTCCACTTTGCGAGCATCTAAAACTTCTTGGACTTGTGCGCGTGTTTCATTTACTAATGCACCCATTTTTGGACGTTCTTCTTGAGGAAGTTTCCCCATACCTTTTAATAAATCCGTGATTGGTCCTTTTTTACCTAAATAAGCAACACGGACATCATTTAACTGTTTCAAGTCTTGTGCAGCAGCGATTTTTTCCAGTACTTCTGCTTTTAATTGTGCTAATTGCTCTTGCATTTTTTTGCTCCTCCTTCCAAGTGTAGGGTCTCTTCAACCCCGATGCATTTCTAGGTTTCGTTACATTCAATCGCAGTAAAAAAAGAAAAACCCCGCCCCCAAAAAGGGACGAGGTTAAAATTCGCGTTACCACCCTAGTTACTGCCAAAGCAGTCACTCATTTGAATTAACGGCTCATCTGCCGGCCAACCTTTACAGCGTGATGCTGGTCCCGGTGGCTGCTAGCGGGGTGAACTTCTAAGAATGCGGCACTCGCCTCGCTTGCAGTCTATGGCGCGGCGTCCCTACTAGTCAACATCCTTATACTTTTCCCGGTCAATGCATTTCCATTATGTTTCCCATTCATTATAAACAAGTCATGTCATAACTTCAAGTGTTGTTACAGTGCAAAATGGTAAAGAACGATTCCTGTCGCTACCGCTACATTTAATGATTCTGCAGCGCCTTTAATTGGAATAATGACGTTCGCATCCGTTTGTGCAAGGAGTGATGCATCAATACCACTACCTTCATTACCCATAATTAAAGCAAAATCATGCTCTTTTTCTACTTCATTGTAAACAACTGAATTTTCAAGCGCTGTACCGTATACAGGCACATTACGCTCTTTTAAATCGGCTACCCAATCATGTAAATCACCACGTACAACAGGAATATGGAAAATAGAGCCTTGTGTTGAACGTACTGTTTTTGGATTGTATGGATCGGCTGAGCCTTTGCCTAAAATAACGGCATCAATCCCTGCTGCATCGGCTGTACGAATCATCGTACCAATATTTCCTGGGTCTTGTACAGCATCGATTAATAATAGACGTGTCCAGCCTGCTTGTGCCGCTTCGTCCACTTCTTTTTGTTTACATTGTGCAAAAATACCTTGTGAGTGCTCTGTTTCCGATAATTCTTTTGCAATCGCCTCAGATACTTCGATCAAGAAAACATCATCTAAATTCCATGATACGGGAATCGCTACACCTTCACGAATGATTAAATGTAATACTTCTGTATGTTTTAGCGCTTCTTCAACTAAGTGGAAACCTTCAACAAGGAATTCTCCTGATTTATCGCGTTCTTTACGAGTTGTCGCAAGTTTTTTCCAATATTTCACGAGCGAGTTTTGGTTTGATTCAATATATTTCATGTTTTTACCGCCTTTAGTTTGTAGTCCTCCAAATAGTATACACGAAAAAAGAAGATGTCCCCATTATTTCGAGAACATCTTCTGATGGATTTTACGCAATCGGCTCCTGCACAGCAAAAACATATTGTTCAATTGCCTGTGCGACACCGTCTTCATCATTTGTGGCCGTAATATAGGTTGCCATCGCTTTTAATTCATCATTGGCATTTCCCATTGCGACTGCCGTACCACATTCTTCAAACATTTCCATATCATTATAGCTATCACCAAAGCACATCACGTCATCAAGCGAAATCGAAAATTCAGTCGCTAGCTCTGCTAAGCCATGCGCCTTCGATGTACCATATTTCATTACCTCAAGATTCAATTCATCCGAACTTGTAATTTCTATATCTGGTAGAGCATTAATTTCTGCGCGAACAGCGGCTAGCTGGTGCTCGTCTTCAAAGAAAGCACCGAGCTTCATTGGCGGGTTTTGTAATACCTGCTGAAACATTTCAGGTGAAAAATCGCCCTGTTCATCATTGCCCCACATATGCTCCACACCGTAACGTTTAAAAATATGGATAATCTCTTGCCCCGTTTCAACCGGCATAAAACGACGTGCTAATAATTCAGCAGCATTTTTCCAAATTTCGGCGCCATTATTACAAATGAGTGGCTGCTCAAGCGCTACTTGATCCGACACACATTGTAAAAAGCTTCGACTGCGTCCTGTTGAAATCACGACGTAAAGACCGCGTGCTACCGCCTCATGTAGTACTTGTCGTGTACGTTCTGTCACGATACCCTTTGAATTGGCCAGCGTCCCATCCACATCAATTGCTAGTAATCGAACTGTCACTCCATTTGCCTCCTAGTTGTTCACTTCAAATACTAGTTTACCAAATTGTTCGTTGATTTCTAAATATTTAAGCGCGGCTGCCGCTTCATCTAGTGAATACGTGCGGTCAATTACCGGGTGCATATTTTGTGCTTCAATCCATTGCAGCATCGCACGGAACTCATCGCGGCTCCCAAGTGTACTGCCTTTTAACGTTTGTTGCGCATAGAAAAATGTACGCAAATCAAAGTCCACCATATCTTCTGTTGTAGCACCGAAAACAACTAGCGTACCACCACGTTTTAGCACCGCTAATGAACGATTAAACGTCGCACGACCAACACTTTCAATGACGACATCAACTGTTTCATCGGCGAGCTCCTGTAGCCAGTCTGCATCATTAGCTAACGCCATATCGGCGCCTAATTCCAGTGCGGCCTGGCGTTTTTCTGCGGAACGAGAGGATACGATAACACGTGCACCAAGGCTTTTCGCTAAAGGAATCATAAAGGTCGCAACACCGCTACCTGCTCCTGGAATAAACACCGTATCACCAGCCTTTACTTGCCCCTTTGTCACAACAGCTCGGTAGCCCGTCAGTGGTGCAATGCCGATTGTTGCCGCTTCAACAAATGATAACTGCGCAGGCTTTATCTCTACCTGCTCCTCTGAAATCGCTAAAAACTCAGCAAAGGTACCATGATCCGGCAAGCTTAAAATTTCAAAGTCATCTGGTGGTACCGCACTTTCGTCGTACCAACGAAGCGATGGATTAACGATAACCGCATCTCCAACTTGTACGCGCGTAACTTCATCTCCTACCGCTTCAATGATGCCCGCTGCATCACTTCCTAAAATAAGCGGCGCATCATCTTTTGTAAGACGCTTCGGTGTATATAAATCACGACGATTAAGCCCCGCTGCCTTAATTCGTACTAATACATCTTTTGCGCCAATTTTTGGTACCTCAAGCTCTCCTACACGTACTTGTTGCTGCTCCACATACACTGCCTTCATATCCAAAACCCCTTTTTTCTAAATAATCAATCTATTTGTAAGTGTAGCAAAAAAAGAGCAGTCTCTAAAGCGTTTCGGACTGCTCTTTTCATTATTTTTCAGCTTGATAGCTTTTCTTAACTTTCGCACTCGTATTTTTACCTGCTTCTGTGCGGGTAATCACGAGCTTCCCACCTTTTGCTTTTAGCGACTTCAGCTTAAATGTTGCCGTAGATGACGTTGCACTCACGCGGCCTAGCCCATTACCAAGCGTATCGTAAAACTTCACGACATCCCCCTTTTTCAGCCCCTTCACAACAACTTTGTCATTGGCTTTGCCTTTTTTATTTGTAATTGTGACATTTTTTGCAGATACCGCTTTACTAACAGGCTCTGCTTTAAATGCAATACGTTTTTTCACTGATTCTTGCTCACCAGCTGCTTGTGCTGTAATGGCGATTTTTCCTGCTTTTTTGCCTAATTGCTTCACTGATAATTTCGCGGTAGATGACGTTGCGGTCGTCGTTGCTAACACCACGCTACCACGAGAGACACGCACTGTATCGCCTTTTTTAACACCTTTTACCGTTACGGTATCACTTTTCGCTACACGGTTTGTAGCCGTTGCTGTGAGTGTACGCTTTGTTTTTGGTGCCGCAGTTGAAATCAATGTCGATTCATCAAATTTCAAATCCATATCATAGTAGTGATCGTAATTGATTTCCGCAACGACAATATGGAACTTCGCTTGAATGCCATTTGCAATGACATTTTTGCCACTAACCGTTAATGTGGCCGTGCCGTCTGCATGTCGCTCAAGTGGGATTTTCTTGCCATTTGTATCAATGATATCCTGATAGCTTGCTCCATTAAGTAACGAAATCTTCACCGTTTCAACACCGTCTTGCACGGTCAATTGTGCTGTCGGATTCATATTTGCTTGCGTATTTTTTGATAGCTCACCTTTATAATACGGTGCCACCTGTACCGTATATGCCCCGTTATCGATTGTTGCTGCCTGTGCGGCTGCTGGTGTCAACGTTAGCGTTGCTGGTGTAATTGCTGCGACACTAAGTGCTGCCGTCAAACAAAATGTAGACCATTTCTTCATGTCGTTCGCTCCCTTTAAAAAGCGGCCATCGCCACATTATATTATTTTTCTTTTGAGAATTTCACAGTTGTTTTTGCACTAATATGCTTGCCATCTTGAATACGCGCCACTGAAATTTTACCGGTTGCTTTACCTAATTGCTTAATGCTGATTTTTGTTGTTTTCCCTGTTGCCGTTACAGTTTTCAATGATTTACCCGCTGCATTGTAGACACGAATTTTTTGACCTTTTGCTGTTCCTTTTACAGTCACAACATCCGCCTTGCCTTTATTGTTTTGTACGCTAATTTGCGTTTTCGCAACTGCTTTCGCTACAGGCTCAGCCTTGAATGCTACTGCTTTTTTCGCTGATTCTTTTTCATCTTTAGCCTGTGCTGTCACATACACTTTACCAGCAGCTTTGCCTAAGCTTACATCTGCAACACGTAAGTATGCACCAGTCGCTGTTGCTGTTTTAAGCACTTTCCCTTTAGCGTTATAAAGACGGACTGTATCCCCTTTTTGCAGACCATATACTTTTACGATATCTGCCGCACCTTTTACATTGCTCACTTTACCTGTTAATGTACGGACTGTTTTAGCCTTTTCTACTGGTGTCACTTCTACTGGAGCCTTCACGCCAGCTTCCACTACTGCCTTTTGCGCTGCTACATTTGCATAACCAGCTACCCCTGCTAAATCTGTACGCTCAGTTAAACCTGCAGCTACCGCATTTGTAATGGCTGCTTGCGCTGCTTGTAACTGTGCTGTTGCTTCTGTTAGCTGCGCTTTTATTGTAATTGAATCTGCCGCTGTAAATGTTAATTTACTAAATGCATCCGCTGCTTTTGTTGTGAACGGTGCTTTGTATGCTGCAATCGCCTCTTGTTGTGCTGCATAGCCTTCAGGTGCTACAAATGCCGCTGCATCTGCTGCTGACAATGATGCTGTTGCTGATGCAATGATACTATCAATATTTTTTAGTTGTGCCGCCGCTGCTGTAAGATCCTCTTTTGTTTTCACTGCATCTGCTGCTGTGTAGCTAATTGCTGATTCTTTGTCAAAAAAAATTTTATATTCTGTCGCTGTTGGCGTGAAATCAAATGTGAATTCATGCGACATCACGCCCATTGGACCTGCTGTGTATGCAATTTTAATCGTTGGATCTTCTTCTAATGACGCAATTGTAAACGTCACTTTTTGTAAGTCTTTATCTGTTGCCCCTTTTTCTAGTACAACATCTTTACCGTTTACTTGGAATAATGTGAATAGACTGCTAACATCCATTGTTACTTTATATACATCGCCATCTTTGACAACCTCTGTGTTCGCAAACATTGCGTTATAGCTTGCTGTTGGAACACCTTTGTATAAAATTGTTGGTGTTACCGCTGTTGCCTGCGTTGCTTCGGTAGTCGTTACGCTTTCTTCTGCGTGTGCCATTGTTGGTGCAATTGCTGATAATGCGATTGTTAGTGCAATTGGTGCTGTGAATAATTTTTTATACATGTCAATAAAACCCCTTTTATTATGTAAGTTACTAACAGTTTAACAAGGGTATTTTCAAAAAGTAAACACCTAATTGAAAATAATTATCATTTTCAAATAGATAATCGAATTTCGTTGTTTTTTACCATTTTTTAGGGGTAAAATTAGCTATTTACACTATTTATTCAGTATGCACCGAACTTTTTTTCTGTCAATTAAAATTTCAATAAAAAAAGACATGAAATTCATGTCTTAAAACGTTTTCCAAAATAATACAAAGAACACCATTGTAATAATCGCAAATACTGCAATCATGACCTTTTTACGAATATCTAATGGCATAAAACGTAATGTTACCATTAACACCGCAACGAATGACGATTGCCCACGATGAATCGCGTTCTTCTCGTCTCCTTCATCTTGCGCTGTCCATTTTGTTGTATCATACGTCAATTTTAAAAACGTCAATGCAACAAGTAAATAGATAAAGCCTTCCACATTATTTCCTCCGTTCTACCTTCACTTATTGTAGAGAAAAATAGGCATATTTTCAATGATTAGCAATGCCGATAGATGGCTATTTGTTTAGGTGACTAAATTATAAGAACGTTTTTCACTTCATCTATCAAGTAGTTAGTTTCCTATTTATTGCATGAAAAGAAGTATGCAGTTGAAATTATCTGGATTCAAACACCAGTGCTTCGAGTCGTTTTGTTCATTCCGACTCGACGAAGAACACCGCTTATTTTCTCAAGGAAGATAAGCGTCCAGCGAATTTGTCCGGATTCATCGACTAGATTCGATTCATCACTTAGATTTATCCGAATGCAAGCGCTAACTCTTTGGGCTGTTTCGCACTCTTTTACGTGACATAGATCGTCACTTGCTTTATTTTTTCAAGGAAGATAAGCGTCCAGCGAACTTATCCGGATTCATCGACTAGATTCTTGGGTCAAATCACTTCTTCCTACGCGGCTAGACACCGCTTGTCAGAAGCTTTATTTGCCCTTCGAATCTGAACGAGTCGATTCATCACTTAAATAAAAAAAAGACCAACTTGTCCTCTGCCAAGTTGGTCCGGGTATAATAGCGGCTGAGTGTTCATCCCCCTCTGTAGACTACGACTCAGTGAACTCCCTATTAGCTTGCATGATCATTGACGTTCTCTGACGCCTTTTAATGATTGTTCGTATTTATTAGTCTGCTAAAAGTGACACAAGTACAGCTTTTTGAGCGTGCATACGGTTTTCAGCTTGATGGAAAATATATGAATGCTCTGGGTTATCAATAACAGCAGCTGTTACTTCTTCCTCGCGATGTGCTGGTAAGCAGTGTAGGAACATATAATCTGGTTTTGCATGTGCTACTAATTCCTCGTTAATTTGATAGCCTTCGAAGTCTTTTAAGCGTTTCGCTGCTTCTTCTTCTTGACCCATTGATGTCCACACATCTGAGTAAATAACATCTGCATCTTTTACGGCTTCAACAGGATCTGTTGTCACCGTTACGGTACAGCCATTGCTTGCGGCAATTTGTTGTACTTTAGCGATTACTGCTGGATCTGGTTCATAGCCAACTGGTGCAGCAATAACTGAATCCATACCAACATGTGCACAAGCAGCTACTAATGAATGCGCTACGTTGTTACCGTCACCGATATACGCAACTTTTAAGCCTTCAAATGAGCCTTTTACTTCAGCAATT
Organism: Kurthia populi; assembly: GCF_042686175.1. NCBI lineage: Bacteria > Bacillati > Bacillota > Bacilli > Caryophanales > Caryophanaceae > Kurthia > Kurthia populi. The sequence goes on from NZ_JBHUOR010000139.1 coordinate 33,456, forward strand.
GTTTCAAGGTCAGCTAATGCTTGGCATGGATGTGACACATCTGTTAAGCCATTGATTACTGGTACTTTTGAATACTGTGCTAATTCTTGTACCATTGTATGTTCATTTGCGCGAATCATGATGCCATCTACATAGCCTGATAGTACAAGCGCTGTATCGTGAACTGTTTCGCCACGGCCGATTTGTAAGTCGCGGGCATTCATGTACATGCCTTTACCACCTAGTTGGTGCATACCGACTTCAAAAGAAACACGTGTACGAGTTGAGTTCTTTTCAAAGATCATCGCTAATGTTTTACCTTCTAATAATTTAGGTGAACCTGATTCTTTTGTGACAATTTTCATTTTGATAGCTAATTCGACAAGCTGTTTGATTTCATCGCTTGTGTAATCGACTAATGACAATAAGTGTTTGCCCTTTAATGTATGAACGGGTTGTAATTCAATTTCTTCTAGTAATTTCATTTGTCATCGCTCCTAAACGTTTAACTTTATGTACCTATCATACAACTGTATATTTATGAAGTCAACTGCATTTTTATGTTTTTTCTAAAAAATTTTAATTTTTGCATTTTAAAAACGCTATAAACATTGATTTAACAATATTTACAGCGCTTATTATTTTTCTTTTTTATTTTCAAATTTCAAATTTCATTATGCAAAATATACTGTTTATACACTTTATTTTGTATATTATTCATCTTTCAGGCGTTTCACATACAATAGATAGGCGGCGATACAGGCAATAATCGTCCAAATCGAAATGTTTATAATAACAGCTGGCGCACCTTTTTCACCTAAATCAAGTAGTAGTAGCTGTGCACTCGGTAAATAATCCGCTACTTTTAAAAATGGAAAACGGTCAGCAAAGCTACTTAGCATACTACCTAATGAGAAAATAAATAGTACAGGTAATACTGTCAATGTTGCTTCCATTACTGATTTCGCATACAGACCACAAATTGTACCAAGCGCAATAAATAAAATCGTCATCAAAATAAGGGCTATTGTCATCGGTGCATCCGGTACAAAATCCATCACAAAGGCAACTACTGCAATAATAAATGCCGTCATCACAAATACTAAACTGCTTTTACCAATTAAAATATCTAGTGGCGATGCCGGAGTTAAGGTCAGTGAACGCAAGGTATTGCGCTCTTTTTCCTCCGCAATTAACGTTGCCTGAACAAACGCTGTCAACATACCAAATGTTAAGTTTAATACGACAATAATGAATTCTTTTTCAAACATGGCGGCAAAAATAATCGGTGCCAATAACATAATCGAAATCGCATAATTACGTGTAAACTCTTTATAATCCTTCATAAAAATAGCCTGCATTCGTCTTATCGATAGATTCATATTAAATCACTCCCTGTTACTTTCATAAAAATATCACCTAGCGTCGGTTCCTTCGTTAAAATACGCTGAATCATTCCCTGACGCATCCACTCACTTACCTTTGTAGCTGTTTCTTCACCATTTAAAGCTAACTCATGTGAAGCGCCACCTTCTAACTCAACAACTATCAATTCCTCGCGGTACTGATCCTTTAGTTCCTCTACGGTACCAATCGCTTGAATCAGACCATCATGTAAAAAGGCTACACGATTACATAAATTTTCGGCTTCAGCCATATCATGTGTCGTTAAGAAAATGGTCGTTCCTTGCTCATTTAACGCACGTAATCCACGATAAATATGTGCCGTATTTGCTGGATCTAATGCTGAAGTCGGCTCATCTAAAAAAAGGATTTTTGGCTTATGCATAATGGTGCGGGCCAATGTTACACGCTGACGCATCCCTTTTGATAAATGCGTGACACGTTTTTTGCGATGCTCTGATAAATTAACAAAAGCAAGTGCTTCGTCTACCGCTTCCTTCGGCAAATTATATAAATCCCGGTATAACACTAAATTTTCTTGAATCGTCAACCGTTCATATAGACCACTATTATCTGATAGCACACCAATTTCTTGACGCATCACAGGCTTCGTCATATCTTTTAACGAATGTCCTAGTAACGCTCCAGTCCCTGCATCTGGACTAAGTTGTCCCGTTAATAATTTAATTAACGTCGTTTTCCCTGCGCCACTTGGACCAAGAAAACCAAAAATTTCACGTTCTTTAATCGAGAAGGTTACATCATTTAATGCGGTTTGCTGCTTAAAATGCTTTTGAATATGCTGTACATCAACTGCTAGCATGTCGCTCACTCCTTGTATTGTTTGTACCTCAACAATACGCAACAAAAGCCCATCTGACTGCTGTTTTTTGCTTAACAGTAGCAAATACCGGCTGAATGGTACTTATTTTTCCGTAAAAAAGTTTCCCGGGAAATTAAATATGTAGCAACTCTTTCAACTCTTGCAGCTTTGCTCTTGATAACGGCACAACAGCTTCTTTCCCTGTTGATAAGCGTAAGCTATAGCTATTTTTTGTCCACGTAATAATCTCACGTATTTTTTGCAAGTTGACAATATACGAGCGATGACAACGATAAAAGCCATAGGTCTGCAATTTCGCTTCCATTTCTGTCAGCGTCATTTGGCATATATAGCTCTCACCCGCCACATGGACATGTACAACACCTTCAATACTCTCAATAAAATCAATTTCAGGTGGATTAAATAAAATAACTTTATCATTTTTCTTCGTCTTAATTTTCTCGACAACAAGTGGCTTTGAATTTTCTTCAACTACCTCATCCGCGTCATCCGAAATATCCATACTATGTAATCCTGTCTCATCTAAACGATAAATTTCGTCACAAGACAATACATCCTCTAAATTAGCCGATAAAATCACTATGTTTTTATGTTGTAAATCCTCAAACAATTGAAGTCCTTTTTGTCGTTCTGCATCCATTAATTCTAAAAAAGGTTCTTCTACAACAATTAATTGCTGTTCGGCAAAGCCTATGCGTAGCAACTTTAAAAAGGCTCGTTCACTTTCTGATAGTGAGCCTACCTTCATGCGTTTTATTTCTTCTAGTTGATAACGCTTTAGCCATTCTTTGTCCTGTTGCTTCGTCGTGCTCAATTGGCATAAAAACCGTACTGTCTCACGAACCGTTAGGCGCTCATAGTCTCCCTGATTCGCTGTGAAAATATAGCCTTCTCTATTGGCTAATTGCTGCAACAAGCTTTTTTTGCAGGCAACATTCGCATGAATGCCGATAAGCCCCCGTTTTATTGGTAAATGAAATGCTGGATAAATGATTTTTTGATGTTGAATCACTGTTGGAATATTCATGGATGGCCCCTTTCTTTTTCAATATTTTACCACAAAAAAAGAACTAGCCTGAAAGCTAGTCCTTGTTCTAATTAATCAAATGTAATGCGTTTCACTGTCTCAGCATCTAATTTTTTAATAACGGCTACAACTAAATCCACCGTATTATCGAAGTCATCACGATGTAAAATACCTGCATGTGAGTGAATATAGCGTGTTGCGATGCCGATTGATAATGCGGGTACACCATTCATCGTTAAATGAATTGATCCTGCATCCGTACCACCGCCAGGAATGGCTTCGTATTGGTATGGAATATCATTTTCTTCCGCTGTCTCTACAACTAATTCACGTAGACCGCGGTGTGACACCATTGAGCCGTCATAAACGATAATTTGTGGTCCTTTACCAATTTCACTTGCCGCTTCTGATTTCGAAATTCCCGGTGTATCGCCTGCAATACCAACATCAACCGCAAAACCGATATCTGGATTAATTTTATGTGTCGCTGTTTTTGAGCCACGTAAACCAACTTCTTCTTGTACAACACCACAGCCATACACTACATTTGGATGCTGTTCATCTTTTAAGCGTTTTAATACTTCAATTGCAATCGCACAACCAATACGGTTATCCCATGCTTTTGCTAATAAATGTTTATCATTTTTCATGACAGTAAATTCGAAGTATGGTGCAATCATATCCCCTGGACGAATACCCCATTCTTTTACTTCTTCATCTGATGTGGCACCTACATCAATAAACATGTCTTTAATTTCATATGTTTTTGACCGCTGTGCTGCCGGTAAAATATGTGGTGGTTTTGAACCGATAACACCGACAATTGTTTCCCCTTTTGATGTCACGATTTGAACACGTTGTGCAAGCATGACTTGACCCCACCAGCCGCCTACCGTTTGAAATTTAATAAAGCCTTTTTCTGTAATTTGTGTTACCATAAAGCCGACTTCATCTAAATGTCCAGCCACCATAATTTTCGGACCATTGGCATCGCCGACCTTCTTCGCGATAACTGAGCCTAAATTATCATGATCGATTTCATCCGCATAAGGTGTAATGTATTTTTCCATAACCTCACGTGATTCTTTTTCATTTCCCGCAATGGCGCGTGCATCTGTTAACTCTTTTAGCATGTGCAATGTTTCATCTACTTGTTGTATCATCTTCGCATCCCCTTTATTTTTACTCATTCTTACTAATTATACTACGAAGTCCGAACTATCACATTAAAAAAACGACTCAGTATTACTAACCGAGTCGCATTCGATTAAAATTTGCCGCTTGAACCAAAGCCTGCTTCCTTACGATCTGACTCTAAATTTACAGGGCCTTCTTCCATCGTAATATTCATGACAGGTGCAATGACCATTTGAGCCATTTTCATGCCTTTTTCGACGATAAATTGTTCTTTCCCGTGGTTGATTAAAATAATCTTCACTTCGCCGCGGTACCCTGCATCAATTGTACCTGGTGCATTTAATACTGTCACAGCATGCTTCAGTGCTAAACCGCTACGTGGACGTACTTGCGCCTCTGTCCATTCAGGCAATTCCATACGAATTCCTGTAGCGATGCCACGTGATTCACCTGCTGGAATTACTACTTCTTCATTTGCAAATACGTCAAAACCTGCATCACTTGCATGCGCTTTATACGGAAGAATCGCATCTTCCGTTAATTTCTCTACTTTAAACGTTGTCACTGTCTTCACTCCTATCTACTTTATCGTAACGAAATTCGATAAAAAGAAAAAGACTTGAATAAAAAAAGACTGCACCTTTTTAAGTACAGTCCTTCATTTTAATGATAAAGTGCTTTTTCTGCCCCAACAATTGAATGATCCGCTAACACAAATTTCGGATAGCCATTCGATGTGTACACAATACTTTTCACAGCAAGTGATGTGTTTGCTGCAATTGTATTTGTGATTGATGCCTTACCAAAGTATAAACCATCATAGGCATATGTTGGTGACTTCGTTACAACTTGCTCGGGAATCTCTGTATAGAACTCATTAATATTCGATGCCACTTTTTGCATAATTGTTTTTTTCGCTGTCATATACTGCCCACTCGTTAATTTCAAACGTGGTACCCCACCACTTGAATAAGTCACAGCAGCTACTTTAATAATTTTATTTTTTGGAACGGCTTCACCACGTGTAGATGTACTAAATGCCATTGTTTTGTATTTATACTCATCTTGCTTCACTAATACTGCATTGACATGATCTACAGATGTATAATAGTTTACTGGTGTCGCAGAATCTTTTACTTTTTGAACAACTGTTTTCTTTGCCGTCACATAACGACCATTTGAAAGTTTTAAACGTGGTGTACCACCAGCTGTATAGGAAATATCATTTACTTTAACAACTTTGCCCTTTTCGATCGAATCTGCTTTTTTTGAATCTGTGAATTCAACACTTGTAAATGTCGCATTCGATTTTTTTAATAATGCATAGTTCACCTTATCTTTTGCTGTGTAATAATCATCCACATCAATCGCTGGATTTACTTTTAAAACATATTTCTTGTTTGCTGTAATATAGCGTCCATTTGAGAGTTGTAAACGTGGTGTCCCATTAGCTGTCTTCACTACACGTTTTACTTTCACAATGTCACCTTTTTTAAGTGTACCTTTTTTCGTTTTTAATGCCGTTGTTGTAAACTGTGGAATGGACTGCTTTGTCACAATTTTACCTGGGTTCGTGTTGTAATAAGTCGTTGTTGTCGGCTTGCTTACTTGTGTCACCGATTCGCCTGTAAAGAAGCTTAGTGACACGCCTGATGCAAGACGATTTAAATCAACGCCACCTGAAATCCCCGGCACACGACCACTATCTGTATACTGCCATAAATGATGCGCATGACTAGGTTTTTGTGAACTATAACGCGGGATCCAAACAAAATCGAAATCTGACGTCTTTAAATTTAATTTACTATATAAGTGATTGGCTACATATAAGCCAACTTTTTTATTTGATAAGCTTCGTAATTCATCTACATAAGCCTCAACAATTGCACGCATTGTGTATGGTGTGCGCTCATTTGTAAATTCCTCTACATCTAACACATAAAATTTTGTGTTTTTTGAAGCACGATTATAAAAATTACGCGCTTCTGCACGTGCACTTGCAGGTGTGCTAGCTAATACATATGAATAAACACCAAATGGCACATCATACTTTGTTGCACTCTTTTCATACGAATCATGCATATAATCTTCCATGCCTGAACCATACTGTGTACGAATAATAACTAAGTCTAAAGATTTAGATGCTTTTGACCAATCAATATTTCCTTGCCACTTTGAAATATCTGCAATGACAGGACTTGTTGATAATGGCTGAATAGCAGATTTCGGTGTCTCCGGACCATATTCCCAAGGCACTGTACTTTCTGGTTTTGCTGTGTTTACATGCCCATCATTTTCTGCTGTTAATGTTTTTGCAGCAGCTTGCTCATATCCAATAAAAGAAATTGCAGCAATAATTAAGCACACAACAAAATACTTCACTTTTCCCATATTACACTTTCCTTCCTCGAAACAATTTAGTATAAATGACTTAAAACTATTAATAATATAGTACCATTTATACTCTTTTTTTACTTTAACAAAATGGTTACAAATTTATTACAATAGCTAGCAACTAATTCCACATTATAACATAGTTAGTAGAAACATTGGAGAATACACAGGATTTTTGCCACGCAAAGAGGCTTTGATATACGTATAAAAACAACCGTTCATATGAGCATAAAAAAACCGGAATCGCGCTGTAGCGCGGTTCCGGTTTTTCGTTGCGAACGCTAAAAAAGGAAAATGACGTGTTTTGTCCCAGCCTCTTCTTTTGTTTTTATAGCGCCATTGCTGGACCAAAAAATTCAAAATGAATATTTTCTTTTGACATACCTAATGCTGTTAAGTGTTGAATCATCGCTTCCATGAAGCCAACTGGACCACATAAGTATACTTCGCCAGTTAAATCAACTTGTGCAGCTAAGAAGTCTTGGTCAATATGGCCTGATGCTGCTGTTGTTACAGGAACGTATGTCGCATTTTTACTTGGGAATGCAATGCCTAATAATTCGCGTTCGAATGGGTGTAATGGAATATGAGATGCACTATGAATGAATTTCACTTTTGCATCATTTTCTTTTACTGCAGCTTGATACATTGCTACAAGTGGTGTAGCACCAACACCTGCTGCTAAAAATGTTACAGGTGTTCCTTTTGCTGTATTGTAAACGAAATCACCTGCTGGTACAGATACCATTAATTCATCACCCACATTTAAGTTTGCGTGTAAGTAATTTGAGACGACGCCAGCTGGTGTAGCTTGTTTTTCAGCTTTTACAGAAATACGGTATTCTTGACCGTTATACGCTTGTGATAATGAATATTGGCGGTTGTGTGTATATGGATGCCCCGGAATATTTACTTGTACAGAGATGTATTGACCTGGCAAATATTCTGGTAATGCCGCGCCATCTGCTGGTACTAAGTAAAATGATGTAATTAATTCATTTTCCACCACTTTTTTCGTTACTTTAAATGGTTTGAAGCCGCGATAGCCACCATCTTTTTGCTCTGCCTCTTGATATAAGACCTCTTCTGTTTGAATGAATGCATCTGCGATTACCCCATATGCTTCGCCCCATGCGCCTAAGATTTCATCCGTTGCAGCATCACCTAAAACTTCTTTAATTGCTGCAAGTAAAAATTGTCCAACGATTGGATAATGTTCCGGTAAAATTCCTAATGAGCGGTGTTTTTGGCCGATTTGATGAACAACTGGTAGGATCGCTTCTAAGTTTTCAATATTGACTGCTGCAGCATAAACTGTATTTGCTAAAGCTGTTTGTTGACGCCCTTTTGATTGATTTGTATGGTTGAAAATATTTAATAGTTCAGGATGTGCTTCAAATAAATTTTTATAAAATGTTTTTGTAATAGTAACACCATGTACTTCTAATACTGGAGCAGTTGATTTAATAATGTTCATTGTTTGTTGTGATAACATGTTCGACACGTCCTCTCTTCTTTTAACACCTTTAATATACTCCGCTAAAGTTTTAAAAGCAATATATAAAATACATCTTTAACAGAAAAGACATATTTTAAATACATCTTTAAATACAAGACTCTTTTTCATTGCTCTGTTATACTATCTATGAATAGGTGGTGAATCAAGTGCGATTAACATTGTACACAGACTATTCATTGCGAGTTCTTTTATTTCTTGGTGCTAAAGAGCCTGACGCTTTATCAACAATTAAAGAAATTTCAGATGCGTATGGTATTTCAAAAAATCATTTAATGAAAGTATCGCATGAGCTTGGTAAGATGGGCTATGTCGAAACGATTCGAGGTCGTGGCGGTGGTATTCGTCTTGCAAAACGCCCAGAAGAAATTGGAATAGGCGAAGTCGTCCGTCAAACAGAGGAAGATTTCTATTTAGTCGATTGTTTTAATCCCGAATCAATCGGGTGCGTAATCTCTCCAGTCTGTAATTTAAAAGGTGCTTTAAATAAAGCACTTCACGCATATATAACGGTACTTGATGAATATAAGCTAAGTGATTTTCTTCATAACAAACAGGAAATTGCCGCATTATTATTCAATGAGTAAATGAAAGGACTTAAGCCATGTGCTTAAGTCTTTTTTTACGCAAAAAAAGGCGCAATCCTAAGATTGCGCCTTTTAAAGAAGCATCGGTGCTTCTAATTATTTAGCTAATTGAGCTTTTGCAGCTTCAGCTAATTGAGCGAATGCAGCAGCATCAGATACTGCTAATTCAGCTAACATTTTACGGTTAACGTCGATGTTAGCAAGTTTTAAACCGTGCATTAAACGGCTGTAAGATAAACCGTTGATACGTGCAGCTGCGTTGATACGAGTGATCCATAATTTACGGAAATCACGTTTCTTTTGACGACGGTCACGGTATGCATATTGACCTGACTTCATTACTGCTTGGTTAGCTACTTTGTATAATGTGTGTTTAGAACCAAAGTAACCTTTAGCTAATTTTAAAACTTTTTTGCGACGTGCGCGTGTTACTGTACCGCCTTTTACGCGTGGCATACTAATTACCTCCTGCTATTCATCTCTATGTAAGATGAATATTCTATATTTTTTATGTTGTTTGAACGATCTAAATGATTATTTGTAAGCTAATAAAGATTTGATACGTTTGTAGTCGCCTGCTGATACGATACCAGCTTTACGTAGGTGACGTTTTTGTTTTGTAGATTTGTTTGCGAATAAGTGGCTTCCGTAAGCACGGTCAAATTTTAATTTACCGCTACCAGTTTTTTTGAAACGTTTAGCAGCGCCACGGTGAGTTTTCATTTTTGGCATTTCGAATTCCTCCTAAGCTTGTTCAACTAAAAAGTTATTTTTTTTCGTTCTTAGGTTGTAATACTAAGAACATGCTGCGACCTTCCATTTTCGCACGTTGTTCAACGGTTGCTACTTCTTTACAGTCTTCAGCGAAACGGTCTAATACACGTTGACCGATTTCTTTGTGCGTAATTGCACGACCTTTAAAGCGAATAGACGCTTTAACTTTGTCTCCTTTTTCAAGGAATTTAATCCCGTTACGTAATTTTGTTTGATAATCGTGTTCATCGATAGTAGGACTTAAACGTACTTCTTTTAATACGATTACTTTTTGGTTTTTACGTACTTCGCGATCTTTCTTTTGTTGTTCGAATTTGAACTTACCATGGTCCATAATACGAGCAACCGGTGGCTTAGCTTGTGGAGCCACAAGGACTAAATCCAAGTTTGCACGTTCTGCAATTTTCAAAGCATCATTACGTGTTTTAACTCCTAGCTGTTCACCATTTTGGTCGATAACACGAAGTTCACGGGCACGGATACCGTCGTTTACATACATGTCTTTGCTAATGATAATCCACCTCCAAGTAGTGTCGCGAATACAGTGTTTGGGCTTGATTGCCCGAAAATCGGTCGGTATTTCGATGTCCACAAAAAAAGGCGGACATAGTCGAAATTCGAAATGTCCGCCCGCAATATATATGTTCATGCGAAATGCGCATGTGCGATTTGTTTTCATAACCCGCTCGTACTAATTAAAGACGAGAACTAGGTGAGAAGCGGGCAGCCTCTTCTTAACCTCAAACTATTGTATTCATTAACCTCACTTATATTATCACATAGAAAAAGGGGTGTCAAACTTATTTTCAATAAAAGTTTCACATCCCTTTTTTTCTACTATTTAATAACTAATCGTTTCCCCGCTACTAAATGATTGGTATTCGCTAAGCCGCTTCTAGCTGCAATGGTACGTTCTGGCACACCATATTTCACCGCAATACTCGATAATGTCTCACCAGCACGAACTGTATGTGTAACACGGCCTGATGTTGAAGTAGATTTCACCTTGTAGCTTACTTTCGTTGTTTTCGCTTGCTTTGTATCATAACGTGTTAAGCCATATTGTGCAATAATGGCATTTAATTTCGAGCTATAATAACGGTCTGTTGCATAAACCCCTTGTAGTGCACGCGTTGCTTGGCGGTAGTTTGATGTATTTGATACCCAAGCGACGCTTAAGTGGCTGCCTTGCATCACTTTCGTGTAATCAACCATTGATGCCCATTTAGACGGATATGAACGGAAATGATCTTTAATTGTTACGAGCTTCTTCCCTTTTTGCTCCTGTGTTTTAAGCACAATTGATTTACCGCCATAACTACCTTTGACACCAAATAAATTATTTGCTGATTGCGTTAGTCCACTCGTACCGTAATTACTTTCTAAAGCCATTTGCGCAATCATAACAGATGGATATAAATTCATTTGATTCGCAAGTGTTTGGGCACTGCCAGCATATGTATAAACAAAATCTGATTTATAATCTGCATGTGCGTCCATTACTCCCGCTGATAATATTCCTGTAAAAGCCACAGCGGTAGCGGCTCGTTTCCACATTTTTTTCATAAAATCCCTCTTTCAATTAAATTCTGTACTTTATCTATATCCTTCTACATTCCTCTATTTTCACAAAAATATGTACAAACAAACCATAAATCATACATTTGTATTATTTTTTATGTAAATGTTACAAATGACATCAAAAAAAGCAGAAAAAATCGCATAAAAGAAAGAGGCTTTGACATATGTGTAAAAACAACCGCTTCTATGAGCATAAAAAAACCGGAATCGCGCTGGGGCGCGGTTCCGGTTTTTCGTTGCGAATGCTAAAAAGGAAAATGACGTGTTTTGTCACAGTCTCTTTTTATAAAATTTAGCGATTTGCTTCTGCCACTAATTTTTCTAAGAACTCAGCAAACGCTACTGTTTCAGAATCTTTAGAGCCATATTTACGTACGTTTACGCTGTCAGATTCTACTTCTTTATCCCCTAGTACTAACATGTACGGAATTTTTTTCATTTGTGCTTCACGGATTTTATAACCAAGTTTTTCTTCACGGTAATCCATTTCTACGCGAATACCAGCAGCTTGAAGTTGTTCTTCTACTTTTTTCGCGTAGTCGAAGTGAACGTCATTTGATACTGGGATTACTTGAACTTGTACAGGAGCTAACCAAGTTGGGAATGCACCTTTGTATTCTTCGATTAAGAAGGCTACGAAACGTTCCATTGTTGATACAACACCACGGTGAATAACAACTGGACGGTGTAATTCACCATCTGTACCTACATAGCCAAGGTCGAAGCGTTCTGGTAATAAGAAGTCAAGTTGTACTGTAGATAATGTTTCTTGTTTACCAATCGCTGTTTTTACTTGAACGTCTAATTTTGGACCATAGAACGCTGCTTCGCCTTCAGCTTCGTAGTAATCTAAGCCAAGGTCATCCATTGCTTCTTTTAACATGCTTTGTGCTTTTTCCCACATCGCATCGTCATCGAAGTATTTTTCAGTATCTTGAGGGTCACGGTAAGATAAACGGAATTCGTAGTCATTTAAATCAAAGTCTTTATAAACAGCTAAGATTAATTCAACTACTTTTTTGAATTCTTCTTTAATTTGATCCGGACGTACGAAAAGGTGGGCATCGTTTAAAGTCATCCCACGTACACGTTGTAACCCTGAGACAGCACCTGACATTTCATAACGGTGCATCATACCAAGCTCTGCGATACGAAGTGGTAAGTCACGGTATGAGCGCATTGCTGATTTGTATACCATCATATGGTGAGGGCAGTTCATTGGACGTAATACTAATGTTTCGTTATCCATTTCCATTGGTGGGAACATATCTTCTTGGTAGTGATCCCAGTGACCAGAAGTTACGTATAAATCTTTAGAGCCCATTACTGGAGTGTAAACATGTTTGTAGCCTAGTGAAACTTCTTTATCAACGATGTAGCGTTCAATTGTACGACGGATTGTTGCGCCGTTTGGTAACCATAATGGTAAACCTTGACCTACTAATTTATTGGTAGTGAATAATTCTAATTCTTTACCTAGTTTACGGTGGTCACGTTCTTTTGCTTCTTCAAGCATTTGAAGATGTGCTTTTAAATCTTTTTTATCGAAGAATGCAGTACCGTATACACGTTGTAACATTTTGTTTTTAGAATCTCCGCGCCAGTATGCACCTGCTACTGATAATAATTTGAATTCTTTAATTTTACCTGTTGATGGTACGTGGATACCGCGGCAAAGGTCGAAGAATTCGCCTTGTGAATAGATTGATACTTGTTCGTCTTCAGGAATTGCTTCAAGAAGTTCTAATTTATATTCATCATCAATTTCTTCAAATTTCGCTTGTGCGTCTGCACGAGATACGTCATGACGTACGATATCTAAGTTTTCTGCAACGATGCGTTTCATTTCTTTTTCAATTGCCGGGAAATCTTCCGCAGTAATTGGTGTTTCAGAATCAACATCATAGTAGAAACCATTTTCAATTGTTGGTCCGATACCTAATTTAATGCCAGGATATAGACGTTTTAATGCTTGCGCTAAAAGGTGCGCAGTTGAGTGACGCATAACATCAAGTGATTCGTCATCTTGCTGTGTTAAGATGGCGATTGTACCGTCTTTTTCAAGTGGTGTTTTTGTATCAACTAGTTCTCCGTTGAATTTACCAACAAGTGCTTTTTTGCGTAATCCTGGGCTAATTGCCGCTGCTACTGAATCTGTAGTGATCCCTTTTTCAAACTCTTTTACAGAGCCATCAGGGAATGTTAAGTTAATCATGTCTGCCATTTTAAAATTCTCTCCTTTGGTATGTTTCGAGCGCTCTAGGCCACAAGCTGGAGATTTTTTGCATAAAAAAATCCCGTCCGCAAAGGGACGAGATGTATACTCGTGGTTCCACCCTTCTTCCTTCCATGTACCCACTGGTGGCGTACAAAGACGAAGCTCTCGATCGGCTAACGGGCCGCTACCGTCGACAATTACTCATACTTCACTGCCGCTGCTCCAAGGTGGTAAATCATTTGCCGTACTAAGAAGCTCGCACCTAATACTTCTCTCTCTGAAAGTCGTACAAATCATTGTTGTCCTTTTCGTTGCATTTATTCATTTTATGAAACAAATTATATACGTTTTTTTATAAAACTTCAAGAGGTGATGATTAAAAGCTACGACGATTTTCACCTGTCATATCAACAGATTTTGTAATTGTGCGAATACGCTCCATAATTCGGCCTGCTTTGACAGGGTCAATATCCCCTTTTGTTCGTGCCAAATGCTGCTCAAGCTCTTCATAATTTAAATTCGATGAAATAAATGTAGGCAGGCTCTCCGCCATACGATAATGGAGAATCGTTCCCAAAATTTCATCACGCGTCCACGCTGTTAATGTTTCCGCACCTAAATCATCTAGCATTAAAACAGGTGCTTTTTTCACGAAATCAATCTTTTCTTCTAACGAATTTTCACCAATTGCACTTTTTAGCTCACGTAAAAATTCTGGCACATACACTAAAATCGTACGTACTTGCATCGATGCAAGCTCATTTGCAATCGCTGCTAGCACAAAGGATTTTCCGACACCAAAACTCCCGTGCAAATAAAGGCCAATATGTGGCAAATGCTCCGGATCTTTTTTCGTTTGGCTAATAAAGGCCATTGCTTCTTTATACGCATTAAGCCGCTGTTCACTATCAACTTTAATATCTTCAAGTGTCGCCTTCATTACTTCACGAGGCATGTGCATACTCGAAATCATTGAAGCCATTTTACGACGGTCATCCTCTATGCGTTTCGTCTCACATGGTACATACTCTAAATCGATATTGCCACGTTCTACAATTAGTTGCGGTACAAGGCCATTAATTGGATTTTTACACAGCGCCACCGACTCACATTGACTACAGTCATGTTGTTGTGATGTGTATTCAAATAACTTATTCATACCACGTTCTATTGTTGTTTTTGATAACTGATGTTGCTGAATAAACGCCTGAATCGCTGGATGTGCCAGCACACCTTGTTGCATCTTCGCTAAACGTTCTTCAAATGCGCCATCCATTTTCTTTTGGATTTGATTTTTTATCGGTTCCACGGCGTTCACCTACCCTTCATCAAGGCCGAGTTCTTCTAATATTTTCCGACGTTCCGCCTCAAAATCTTTTTCGGTCGTTTGTTCAGATTGTTCTTCCACATGTTTTTTATGCTGACCATCTTTAAACCAGCCCGGTAGTTTTGTTTCATCTACTTGTGGTTGTTTCGTATAGGATGTTTTATAATATTTCGTTGATTTTGATTGCTGGTACGCCTTTGCATAATCAAGTGCTGCTTCAGCAGTCGCAATATTTTCCTTACGCCAGCTCCCTGCAATGGCCTCTAAGAAATTCAGATTAATTGAATTCGTGCTCACAAAATAAGCGTAATGAATCAATGCATTAAACACTTCTTGCGGCATATCAAATGATTCCAACGCTTTTTGAATCACTTTTACATCATTAGAAAATGGTTCTTTACCGTCATTCAACATTTGAAGGAAGGTCATGGGCTCTGTTTGCTCAAAAAGCTCAATCGCTTTTGTTTTCAATTCATTTTCTGAATACGCATCATCTTTTGCCAATTCGATTTGATAAAAAGCGCCCGCTGCAGCACGCAGCACTTTATATTGTTTATGCATCGCATCACTTGCTACTAATGTCTTCGGCTCTTCCTTCACTTGCTTTTTATGCTCAAAGTCACGTGCCATCTTCATCGCTTCTTCTGCTGTTTCAGCACCTGAGTAGCGCCAAGCACTCGCGATTGCATGCATATAATTTTTATTCAAGCGACCATTATTTCGTAAGCACGTATAATGAATCAATACATTCACGACAGGCATTGGCATATCATACGACATAACTAATTCTTCTACTAACTCAATATCTTTTGGAAAAGGTGGTCTATCTCCTGCAAGCGCACTTAGCGTTTCAATTGGTGACAATGCATTGAAGTTTTCAATCACGCCATCCTTTTTCGTCTTACTTTCTTTTTGTGGCTCTTCAGTTTGTATCTTTTCTTCCACCTTCACAAATTTTTTCATTGTCGGTGGCTCTGTAGAAATCGTCATCTTATAATAGCCGGATGCTGATTTTTTTAATTTTGCTTCATTAATGTGCATCGTTTCATCTAAAGCCATCATAATAATTTGCTGCATATCTTTCGGTGATAAATGATATAAAAAGGCCGTTTTTGCAATTAGCACTTTCATTTCCGGTGTCAAAACAGACTGCGGCACTAATTGCTCTGACAATCCTTGACGTAGTGCCTCAAAGTCAAAATCATGTGTATCAAATGGGATGTCTTTTGGCTTCTCTACACCTGTAGACATCTGCAAGTCATTTGGTGGCATATGTTGCTGCACCGGCTGATAGACATCCATAAATGAGCGCGACACATCACTATAACCTGCCGTTGTCGACCCTTTCACAATAAAGCGCTGTCTTAATAAACGATACGCATGCTCCCCAATCTTGCTATATAAAAACATCGATAAAATAGGGTCATCAAAAAATAATTTCGCATCAAGCGGTGGCATGACATCATAAATAAAGGATCGCATCGTATCTTCCTCACGACGCCAGCTACGTAATAATCCTATCGCTTCTAATGCAATACGTGATTCAAACACTTGTGCAATCGGCATATCAAGTGCATTCATTAAATGATAATGCGATAGATTTGTTTCGATCATATCCTCACCCTCAGCCCATAGCATAAAATATAAGCTAACAGCATCGGGACCGATTAATGGTTGATAAAGTAATGTAATTAATTTTCGTTCATAGCTTGATAATGGGAAAGGAATACGAATCGACAGTCGGTCTACTGGCTGTAATTCTCGATATAAATTTACCACTGTAATGCGCCTCCTTATTGCCCTTGTTTACTATTCATCATTCGATTGCTCTTTTTCCTTCGTTTGCTTTTCCAGCAAATCACGCATTTCCTCCAAGAACACCGAAATATCTTTAAATTGACGATAAACAGATGCAAAACGCACATAAGATACCTCATCAATTTTTGCAAGGCGCTCCATAACCATTTCCCCAACATCTTCTGATTTTACTTCTGCATTACCTTGTCGTCGTAATTCTTTTTCAATATTAAAAACAATTTCTTCGAGTACAGACAATGCAACCGGGCGCTTCTCACACGCGCGAATTAACCCTCGTAGCACTTTTTCATGGCTAAATTCTTCACGAGAACCATCTTTTTTCACAACGATCAATGGCATTTCTTCTACTTTTTCAAATGTTGTAAAACGGAAGCCACATGATTCGCATTCACGACGGCGGCGAATTGCCTTATTGTCATCTACAGGGCGACTATCAATTACTTTTGTTCCGTTATATTGACACGTTGGACATCTCATAGTTTTCTACTCTCCTGATATATATCTTATAGTTTACTTATTATATCAAAAAACCACATTAAAAATCGAATAGATGTCGTTATTTCTAAAGAAAAGTCTGACTTTCTTCCGTTTTAAAACGCAAAAAGACCGAGTGGCATTCTCGGTCTTTTTCAATACATATGAATTAGGATTTTTTTAGGGTTTAAATTAAGCGTTAACTGCTGTTGCTAAACCAGCGATTACTTTTTTCGTTAAATCAACAACACGTGAAGAATAACCCCACTCATTGTCATACCATGCAAGTACTTTTACCTTTTTATCGCCCATAACCATGGTTGTTAGGCCATCAATTGTTGCTGATGCAGGATTTGTGTTGAAGTCGCTTGATACAAGTGGCTCTTCTGTGTAATCTAAGATACCTTTTAATGCGCCTTGAGAAGCTTTCTTGAATGCATTATTTACTTGTTCAACCGTTACTGTTTCATTTAAATCAACAACTAAATCTACTAATGACACATTCGGTGTTGGAACGCGTAAAGCCATACCATGTAATTTACCTTGTAATTCCGGTAATACAAGTGTTAATGCTTTTGCAGCACCTGTAGAAGTTGGAATGATTGATTCTGCGCAAGAACGTGCACGACGTAAATCTTTATGTGGGTTATCGATATTTTTTTGATCATTTGTGTATGAGTGCACAGTTGTCATTAAACCGTTGTCGATACCAAATGTGTCATTTAAGACTTTTGCTACT
Organism: Kurthia populi; assembly: GCF_042686175.1. NCBI lineage: Bacteria > Bacillati > Bacillota > Bacilli > Caryophanales > Caryophanaceae > Kurthia > Kurthia populi. The sequence continues at coordinate 51,275 of NZ_JBHUOR010000139.1, forward strand.
GGCGCTAAGCAGTTTGTTGTGCATGATGCATTTGAAATGACATCATGTTTTGATAAATCTAATTTATCATCATTTACACCCATCACAATTGTTACGTCTTCATTTTTACCAGGTGCTGTTAAGATTACTTTTTTTGCACCGGCTTCTAAATGCTGTGCAGCTTTTGAACGTTCATTGAATTTACCAGTTGCTTCGATCACGATATCTACGTTCATTTCTTTCCAAGGTAATAAAAGTGGGTTACGCTCAGCTACTAATTGTATGCGCTTACCATTTACAACTAAGAAATCTTCACCGGCTTCAACAGAACCATCGAAACGACCATGTGTCGTGTCATATTTAATTAAGTGAGCTAAAGTTTCTGAAGGATAGCTAGCATTGATTGCTACAATATTTAAATCCTCTGCCATAGCCTTTCTAAATACCATACGACCGATGCGGCCAAATCCGTTAATCGCAATTGAAACTGTCATTATATAAATCCTCCTATGTGGTTGTGTTTGAATTGAACATCTTATTTGCAATTAGTATAGCACATTAAACGAAAAGGAAAACCTTTTTTCACTTAAAATTTAAAGATTTTATTTTCTGACAATTTAATAAACAAAAAAACAAGAGCTTTTTACAGCTCTTGTAGAACACCCCATTTTTTTAAAATATAATGTAATTGTTCTTTTGTTGAGGCAACCGAATCATTGTTATAAATGACCGCATCTGCTCCTTTTTCTTTTACTGAAATCGGCAGTTGTGAGCTAATGCGTGCGCGTGCCTCTTGCTCGGTTAAATCATTTCGAGCCATCAAGCGTTTTAATTGATTTTCCTCTGAAACAGAAACGACAAGAATATTCTCGACATAACTTTGAAGACCACTTTCAAACAATAACGGAATATCCATAACAACGTGTGGATGCCCGTCAGACAAGTGTTTGTCGCGTTGTCGAAGCATTTCTTTTCGAATCGCCGGATGAATAATCTCATTCAATTGTTTTCGCTTTGTTGGGTCATGAAAAATCAAATCTCCTACTTTTTTACGATTCATATGGCCATCTTCTAAAATGACATCGTCGCCAAACTGAGCCGCAATTTGCTGTAATGTTTCACGACCTGGTTCGACTACAACACGTGCGACTTTATCCGCATCAACGATTGGAATATTTAAATCTGCAAACATTTTTGCGACCGTACTTTTTCCACTTGCAATACTTCCTGTTAAACCGATAATCATTTTTCTTCCCCCTAGCGTTGACAGTTTGGACAATAAAAGGAGTTTCGTCCAGCGATAATTTGTTGCGCTGTATTAGTATGACACATTGGGCATTTTTTCATCCCATACATTTGCAAATGGTGTTGCATGCCTCCTGCTTCACCGTTAATATTTCGATAATCTGAGATAGAAGAGCCACCAAATGCAATGCTTTCTGTCAAAACTGCAACAATTTCTTGAAATAACTGTCGTAATTGGGCTTTATCTATTTGGGACACTTTTCGTCCCGGATGTATTTTTGTTCTAAATAGTGCTTCGGTTGCGTAGATATTCCCACAGCCGCTTACGACTTGTCCGTCCATAATAACAGCTTTGATGGCTTTATTATTGTACTTTCTCTGCGTACATTTTTCTAGAAAATAATCCATTGCAACGTCGTCAAACGGTTCAGGTGCCATTGCAAGTAGCGGCGGATAATCCGCAACTTCTCGCAATAAGCGTAATTCGCCAAAGCGACGAATATCCGCATAAATTAACCATTCTTCCGCTGCTAACTGCCACATCACATGCATATGCTTGTGAAATTTCCCTTCTATCACATCATCCGGATGTGCAACATGAAACCATGCTCCTGACATCCCTAAATGATTGACGATTAATTGTTGTCCGCCGTTTTTCGACATCGTAAAGAAAATATATTTTGCATGTCGTTCAATATGTTCAATCGTCATTCCTTCTACTGCTGCAATAAATGCTTCTGGTGTTTGGCCTTTAATAATTGCTTCTTTTCCAGCCGCTTTTGATGCGTAAATAACCGGAGACACGATGACACGTTGAATTGTTTTATGTTCAACAGCTGGTTTCAGCATACGAACAACACCTTCTACTTCTGGTAATTCAGGCAAAATCTCTCCTCCTATTTCGCGTCGTACCATGTATTACCAGATGCAGCATCTGCTTTTAATGGTACTTTTAATTTAACAGCTGCTTCCATCACAGCTGGCACAAGCTCTTCTAAAATAGCTAATTCTTCAGGTGGTGCTTCAAAAATCAACTCATCATGTACTTGTAGAAGCATTTTTGCTTGTAAATTTTTCGCTTTTAGTGCAGCCGCCATATCAATCATTGCTTTTTTTATAATATCTGCTGCTGTCCCTTGGATTGGTGTATTCATTGCTGTACGTTCTGCAAAGCTACGTACATTAAAGTTACGGCTCTTTAAATCCGGTAAATAACGACGACGATTTAGTAGCGTTGTAACATAACCGTCCTTTTTCGCTTGTTCAACAATCGAGCTCATATAGCCCTGTACGCCTGGGTAACTTTCAAAATAGCGTTCAATAAATTCGGCCGCTTCTTTACGCGTAATACCCAAGTTTTGTGATAATCCATAATCACTGATACCGTATACAATACCAAAATTTACAGCTTTTGCTTGGCGACGCATATTTGATGTCACATCTTCTTTCGCTACACCAAACACATCCATTGCTGTTTTCGTATGAATATCTAAATCATGCTTGAAAGCATCGATTAAGTTCGCTTCATCTGCCATATCCGCTAATACACGTAATTCAATTTGTGAGTAATCGGCAGAAAACAACTTCCAGCCCTCATGACTTGGCACAAATGCTTGACGAATTTTACGCCCTTCCTCTAAGCGGACTGGAATGTTTTGCAAATTCGGGTCAATCGAGCTTAGACGCCCTGTAGCAGTTAATGCTTGCTGATAACGTGTATGAATTTTATGATCCTTTTCATGTACGACCTTTAATAAGCCTTCGATATACGTTGATTTTAACTTTCCAAGCTGACGAAACTCTAGAATGTAATCAATAATGTCATGCTCAGGTTGTAGCTTTTCAAGCACATCCGCTGCTGTTGAATAACCGGTTTTTGTTTTTTTAATAATAGGAAGTTCCAGTTTTTCAAATAGAACAACGCCTAGTTGTTTCGGTGAATTAATATTAAATTCTGTTCCTGCTAATGCGTAGATTTTTTGCTCAATCGCATCTAATTTTAATGTAAGCTCCTCACCCATTTCGATTAGACGTTGCTCATTTACAACAACCCCAGCACATTCCATGTCACATAAAATAAGTGCTAGTGGTAACTCAATCGTTTTGTATAATTCAAATTGCTCTTTATCTTGTAATGCTTTCTCAATCGTCGGAAGCGCATGCCAAACAGCTAATGCTTTACGTGCTACATGCTCTGCTAGTACGACTTGCTCTGGTATAGCACGTTTTGCGCCCTTACCATAGACTTGCTCCGCTACTTGCACATCATAATAGCCATAGCTTTTCGCAACCGTAGCCACATCGTCTAAGTTTTGACCTGCTTCATCAATATAGGCAGCTAATAGCATATCGGCTTTGACACCATTTAATGCGATACCAAAGCGGTGAAGTGCAGCTCGTTGTGCCTTCACATCATAAACATATTTTATTTTCGTATCATCTGCTAAATATGCTTTGACTACTTCAGATTGCTGTACCGCTTCAAATGGCATATAGTAAGAAGCTTCACCAGCCGTAAAACCAACACCTAAAATCGCACAGCTATGATAATGCTCATCCTCTAGCTCGACATGCACAGCCATTGTGTCCGTTAATTTATCCGTCATATCATCGACGATTTCCCACGCGATATCTTTTTTCTCTGTCGTTTCCTCAACAGCTAAATCACTTTTTTCAATTAATGATTTAAATGACAGCTCACGCCAAATACCAAATAACGCTTCTGTATCTGGTGCACTCCATGCCAAATCATCAATCGATAACTCAAGTGGTACATCACGGTTAATTGTCGCAAGCTCTTTACTCATTAAAGCTTGCTCCTCATTCGCCATAAGTTTCTCTTTTAATTTTGCACCTTTGACGTCCTCAAGATGTGCATAAACTTCTTCAACGGTCGGATGCTGCGTTAATAATTTAATAGCCGTTTTTTCACCCACCCCTGGGACACCTGGAATATTATCTGATGAATCGCCCATTAAGCCTTTCATATCAATAATTTGCAGCGGTGTTAAACCGTATTTTTCCTGAATATGTGCCGGTGTATAGTGCTCAATATCGGTCATGCCTTTACGCGTAATATAAACTGTTGTATTATCCGATGCTAATTGTGTTAAATCCTTATCACCTGAAATAATAATCGTTTCAAGGCCTTGTTCATCTGCTTGACGGCTCAATGTTCCAATAATATCATCCGCCTCATACATTTCTAATTCATAGCGCTTCATATTATACGCATCTAATAATTTTCGTAAATACGGGAATTGTTCTGACAGCTCAGGCGGTGTCTTTTGACGACCTCCTTTATAGTCTTTAAATGTGCTATGGCGGAATGTCGTTTTCCCTGCATCAAAGGCAACTAAAATGCGCGTTGGATTTTCTTCTCCTAAAATCTTTTGTAGCATCGTCGTAAAGCCATATACGGCATTTGTATGAATGCCTTGCTCATTTGTTAAAAGTGGTAACGCAAAAAATGCGCGATAGGCTAAACTGTTGCCATCTAATAATAGTAACTTTTCTTTTGTCATCGTTACATTCCCTTCCTAGTAAACTTATCTCTTCTATCTTACCATGCCAGCAACAAATCGTCGCACACACGTTCTTTTTAACGCAAAAAAAGACCGGTAGAAGTCTCGGTTACTTCTACCGGTCAAATGGTGAAAAAATAGCAGCCGTTCTCGTCACAGAACGCCCTCGTTTCTGTCCGTCTGCGATTTCGTCACGATTTTCGCCACACACAAGTAGCTCCAGACGCAAAATTACCAATTGGCAACAAGGGGATCGTCTGAATAAAAGGGAATTTGAAGGGGGCCTTCGCTATTTATAGTACCAATACTCTTTGAAGACTTTATAAACGAATTGTAAAGATATTGTTAAGATGGTATTTTCGGTAGCATAACACGCATCGTTGTACCCTGGCCTACTTCACTTTCAACCTGGATTTTACCGTGATGAATTTCAATTAAATGCTTCACAATCGCCAGGCCCAGACCTGTACCACCTGAATTTCGACTACGCGCACGATCAACACGATAAAAGCGTTCAAAGACGCGCGGAATTTCTTCTTTCGCAATCCCAATCCCTTCATCTTTCACTTCTAAAATGCCAAATTTCGAATTGTCACTTAGTCGCATCGTTATCGTCGTGTGCTCAGGCGAGTAGTTAATGGCATTAAATAATAAATTCACAATAACTTGCATCAAACGATTCGCATCACCTAATATAACAATGTCATCGGGTGCTTCAACCTGTAGTATCATTTCCTTTTCTTCAAGCTGCTGTGCAGACATCTCTGCTGCTCGCTTCACTAAATCATTCAAACTTGTCGGCAATAAATCTAGCTGAAAGCCATGTTTTTCAAGCTTCGAAAGCTCTAGTAAATCATTGACAAGCATTTGAAGACGATTGCTTTCCTGATTCATAATCTCAAGGAATGTTAGTAATGTTTCTTCATCCTTATATGCGCCGTCAAGCAATGTTTCGGAGAAGCCTTTCATCGACGTAATCGGTGTGCGTAATTCATGTGAGACATTGGCAACAAAATCTTTACGAACCTGTTCTAGCTTTTTAAGCTCTGTAATATCATGCATGACAATGACCACACCTAGCCAGTGCCCATGCTCCCCAATTACTGGCGCACCATACACTTCCATATGACGCATTCCACCATCAAGCGGAATCTGAATTTGTTGGCGATACGCTTCTTCTGTCATAAAGACATGGTCAACAAATTCTTCGAGCTCAAGTGGCATACCTAAATCCCGGAATACATGCTCAGTCACTTCATCATATTCTTTTTCAAATAGCTTTAAAAACACACGATTGACGACAGAAATATCGCCCTCGCGTCCAATCATAATCAACGAACTGCCCATATTTTCAATCAGTGTTTTCAAACGCTCTTGTTCAATCTCACGCGTCATCATCATATCTTGTAAATTTCGGGCTAGCACATTAATGGAGCTACTTAATGAAGCAGTCGGTGCTTCTGCAGATTCATAAGCACGCGCACGGTAATTTCCTTTTGCTAATTCTAAAGCTGTATTCGTCACATGGTCGACAGAAGACGTCACATTATGCAAAATACGATTGCTAAGTAGCATTAGTACAATAAATGCCACAATGAGCGCACCAATTAACACAAGCCAAAATGATAATGCATCATGGACTTGGCGATTAGTAGCCTGTGATAGCGCATCACTTGCAGAAAGGCGCTTTTCAATTGTCGTATCAATATAAGCAGGTAATAATTGACCGATACCAAAACCTAGGCTTGCTAACACAGCTGCGTACAAGAAACCAAACGCTGTTAGTAAGCGTACTCGCATTGATTTCATTATCCTTTGGGCTCCTCAAATTTATAGCCCAACCCACGAATCGTTTTAATAAATTTAGGCTTACGGCTGTTTTCTTCAATTTGATCACGCAAATGGCTAATATGTACATCTACAATACGTGTATCGCCCGCAAAATCATAGTGCCATACTGCACTTAGTAATTGGTCTCGCGTCAATACACGATTTTTATTATCTAACAAATAAACAAGTAACTCGAATTCTTTTGGCGTAAACTCTAATTCCTTACCATCTAATGTTGCTTCAAAGCGGTCTGGATAAACACTTAACGCACCAATATGATACGTCTTTTCACGTTCAACTTCTGTCGTTTGTTCCTGCACTTTTGAGCGACGTAGCACCGCTTTTACACGCGCTACTACTTCTCGTGGACTAAATGGCTTTGTCATATAATCATCCGCGCCTAATTCGAGTCCTAACACTTTATCAAACTCATCGTCTTTTGCTGTTAGCATAATAATCGGTGTACCAATTTTTTGAATGCGTAATTCTTTGCATACTTCCATACCATCTTTTTTAGGAAGCATTAAATCAAGCAAAATTAAATCAGGTAATTCTGCCACTGCTCTATTAAGACCCTCTTGTCCATCAAAAGCTTGAATGACTTCATAGCCTGCTTGTTTCAAGTTGTATTGTAATAATGTTGAAATTGCTAATTCGTCTTCTACTACTAAAATTTTATTTGTCATGTTTGTTTGCCTCCAAAATGTTCGTTTGAAACCCCCATCTCAAATTCACTCATTTAGGTGGTATTGCGATTACCGTTCCAGTCACAATTAATTCATCTGTCGATAGGTTACGTCCTTCAACATGAATCATAATTCCTTGAATCGATTCCCGCTTATCGATGACGTTTAAGACGATATGAATCGTTTCGTAATGATAGAGGATACCGGGAAACTGTAGTGCAAGCTCTATAATTCGCGAGCCTGGACCTGGTAAATATTTTGATATTGTTGACGTAATAATGCCATTTAATAGAACAGTCGGTACAATTGGACGTCCAAATTCCGTTCGACTTGCGTAATCATGTTGAATAAATAACGGATTGCTATCATTTGTTAATCCTAAATAGAGCAGTAATTGCTGGTCTTCAATTTTTTCTGTAATTTGAATAGAATCGCCAACCTCTACTTGATCAAATGTTTTACCAATGCGGTTATTTTTACCTAATAACATAGTATCCAGCCTCCTCTCTCCTACTCTGTTTTTATAGTATCAGTTATAGGATGAAAAATCGAGCACAAGTGTTGCATTACTTACTTTCTAACATTTAGGCCAACAAAAAAGGTCGAGCAGGCGGCCCAACCTTTTTTGCTATTTAATCTAATGCCTGCATAACATCTTTTACTGCATCTGCTGAATAATTCAATGCCTGCTGCTCTTCATCTGTCAGTGGTAGTTCAATGATTTCTTCGATGCCTTCTGCACCTAAAATTGTCGGTACACCTAAATAAATACCTGATTGTCCATATTCACCTTCTAAATAAGCAATTGTCGGTAAAATGCGGCGTTGGTCCTTCAAAATGGCTTCTGCCATTTCTACCATCGCGGCAGCAGGTGCATAGTAAGCAGAACCATTACCTAAGAGGTTAACAATTTCACCACCACCGACACGTGTACGTCGCACGATAGCGTCTAGTCGCTCTTTATCGATTAATAATTCCAGTGGTACACCACCGGCATAAGAATAACGAACAAGCGGTACCATCGTATCTCCGTGCCCACCTAAAACAAAGCCTGAAATATCTTTCACCGATATATTTAGCTCCTCTGCTACAAAGGTACGAAAACGAGCCGTATCTAAAATACCCGATTGTCCAATCACTCGGTTTTTAGGAAAACCAGATGCCTTATAAACCGTATAGGTCATCGCATCCACTGGATTCGTTAATACTAATAAAATGGCATTTGGCGAATAATTAGCCACTTCTTTTGCTACCGATTCCATGACACGTTGATTTGTTTTCACAAGGTCATCACGACTCATTCCCGGCTTACGAGCAATCCCTGCTGTAATGATGACAACATCTGAATCTGCTGTATCTTCATAATTAGCTGTTCCTGTTACTTGTGAATCAAAACTTAAAATTGGTGCAGCCTCTGCCATATCAAGCGCTTTTCCTTTTGTTGGATTTTCTGCTTGTGGAATATCGACTAGCACCACATCACCAAGTTCTTTTTGCGCTACTAAAAAAGCAGCTGTAGATCCGGTAAACCCGCTACCGATAATAGAAATCTTTTTACGTTTATGAGACATATTAAAATCCTCCTATTCTACAATAAAATGGTAATTGAGTATAAAAAAAGAGATGAAGCAAGCTTCACCTCTTATAACCCTTAAGGATTAAAGGTTTTTGATTAATTCGTCAGCGAATTCTGAGCATTTAACTTCAGTAGCGCCATCCATTAGACGTGCGAAGTCGTAAGTTACAACTTTAGAAGCGATTGTTTTTTCTACTGATGCTGTAATAGCGTCAGCAGCTTCTTGCCAGCCTAAGTGTTCAAGCATTAATACGCCTGAAAGTAATACTGATGATGGGTTAACTTTGTCTTGACCAGCATATTTTGGAGCAGTACCGTGAGTAGCTTCAAAGATAGCGTGACCAGTTACGTAGTTAATGTTAGCGCCTGGAGCGATACCAATACCACCAACTTGTGCAGCTAATGCATCAGAGATGTAGTCGCCGTTTAAGTTCATTGTAGCTACTACGTCGAACTCTTTAGGGCGAGTTAAGATTTGTTGTAAGAAGATATCAGCGATAGAATCTTTTACGATGATTTTGCCTTCAGCTTCAGCTTTAGCTTGTGCAGCGTTTGCAGCTTCAGTACCTTCAGCTTCAACGATTGCATCATATTGAGCCCAAGTGAATACTTTATCGCCGAATTCGTTTGCAGCTAAATCGTAACCCCATTGTTTGAATCCACCTTCAGTGAATTTCATGATGTTACCTTTGTGTACTAAAGTAACAGTTGGTTTGTTGTTATCGATTGCATAGTTGATAGCAGCGCGTACTAGACGTTCTGTACCTTCTTTAGAAACTGGTTTAATACCTAAACCTGAAGTTTCTGGGAAGCGAATTTTGTTAACACCTAGTTCAGTTTGTAAGAAGTTTAATAATTTCTTTTGTTCGTCTGAACCAGCTTTGTATTCGATACCAGCGTAGATATCTTCAGTGTTTTCACGGAAGATTACCATGTCAACGTCTTCTGGTTTTTTAACTGGAGAAGGAACACCTTCGAAGTGACGTACTGGACGTAAGCATACATATAAGTCAAGAGTTTGACGTAATGCTACGTTTAGTGAACGGATACCGCCACCGATTGGAGTTGTAAGAGGTCCTTTGATAGCGATTAAGTATTCGTTGATTTTGTCTAAAGTTTCTTGTGGTAACCATTCGCCTGTAGCGTTGAATGCTTTTTCACCAGCTAAAACTTCTAACCATTCGATTGATTTTTCGCCATTGTAAGCATTTTTAACAGCTGCGTCAATAACGCGTGAAGCTGCGTGCCAGATATCAGGACCGATACCGTCACCGATGATGAATGGGATTGTTGGGTTGTTCGGTACGTTTAACACACCGTTGTTTTCCATAGTAATTTTTGCCATGTAAATTGCGCCTCCTAAAGTTAATCATAATCATGGGCTTGGTCCAATAAGGAACAAGCCCACTGACTATTACATTATATCATACAGTTCTATTTGAAGCATTTCGCATTTGAGCGAAAATTCGCTAAGTTATTAGCGTTCTTCAACTGGAACGTACTTTTGTAAACCAGGTCCTACGTACTCAGCACGTGGACGGATTAAACGGTTGTTTGCATATTGTTCTAAAATATGTGCAGACCAACCAGCTGTACGTGATACAGCGAATACTGGTGTGAATAAATCATGTTCGATTTCTAATGAATCGTAAACTGATGCTGAGAAGAAGTCAACGTTTGCAGGTAAGTGTTTTTGTTCCCAGATCATGTCATGGATTTTCACTGACATATCGTAAAGTTCTGGTTTACCAGTTAATTTAGTAAGTTTTTCAGACATTTTACGTAAGTGTGGTGCACGAGGGTCACCAGAACGGTATACGCGGTGACCGAATCCCATGATTTTAACTTTGTTATCTAATTTATCTTGAATGTAAGATTCAACATTGTCTACTGAACCAATTTCAGATAACATTTTCATAACTTGCTCGTTAGCGCCACCGTGTAATGGACCTTTTAATGCGCCGATTGCAGCAGTGATACCTGAGTAAATATCAGATAAAGTAGCTACACATACGCGTGCAGTAAATGTTGACGCATTTAATTCGTGGTCAGCGTGAAGAACTAACGCTTTGTTGAATGCTTCGATTTCGATAGCTTCAGGTTCAGTACCTTTTAGCATGTATAAGAAGTTAGCTGCATAGCTAAGGTCTTTTTTAGGTGCAATTGGTTCTTGACCGTTACGCACACGTGCAAAAGTAGTAACTACTGTACCGATTTTCGCTTGTAAACGAATTGCTTTACGGTAGTTTGCTTCTGTTTCCATAACGTCTGCTTCTTTATCGAATGTTCCTAACATTGAAATCGCTGTACGTAGAGCAGCCATTGGATGCACTTGATCAAGTGGCATAGATTTGAATAAATCAACGATTGCAGTTGGGATTTCCATGTTGTCTGCTAATTGTTGTTTTAATTCTGCTAATTCTTGAGCATTTGGAAGACGAGTGTTCCAAAGTAAGAATACCACTTCTTCAAATGATGCATTTTCAGCTAAATCGTCGATGCTGTAACCAACGTATGTTAATTTATCATCAATGATTGAACTTACTTTTGTTTCTGCTGCTACGATACCTTCTAAACCTTTTGTTGATGCCATAGTAATATCGCTCCTATTCATATCATAAGTATTTGTAATAAATGTTCCCACTTATTACCCCAAAAAAATTATATGATTCTATAAGTAAATCGCTTACATGAATTATTATAATCAATTTTGACGGCTTTGTGAATTAAAACTAATCATTTAATAAATTTGGCGTTTTTAGTAGAGAAATACGATTTTTTCTAGAAAAAATCGTAAATTTCAAGATGGTTATATTAAACTTAAAAGGGTTTTAATGTAATTTTTTATATAAAAAGTAACTTTTCACACACTATATACCTTGCTTATTACGTCATCTATAAATGTTTTTATATGCTGTTATAAACATTATTGTTGCTCGATTGTCCACTTTTTTCCTAGTCGTTCTACGTTTAAAATCCAGCAAAAAAGCGAATGATCTTTTTTGACCATTCGCTTTTTTATTATAATATTTTGGTTGTTATAGAATACTTGAATACCCTTTGTAAATAACACCTGAAGTTGCATCCATAGAAATTTCTTGGCCCTGTTCAATAACAGTTGTTGCGTTCTTTACACCCACAATTACTGGTATACCTAATGATAAACCAACAACTGCTGCATGAGATGTTAAACCGCCCTCTTCTGTAATTAATCCAGCACATTTTTCAACTGCTGGCATCATTTCACGATCTGAACCAATTGTTACAATAATTCGACCAGTCGCATCTTCGGCTAAAGCTTCTGCTGCGTTTTTCACTACAAGTGCTTTACCGTTTGTTGCAGCACGACCAATCCCTTGACCTTTTGTGAGTTTATCGCCAATCATATGCACTTTCATTAAGTTCGTCGTACCCGCTTCACCAACTGGTACACCTGCTGTAATAACAACTAAATCACCATATTTTACAACATCACTTTCAAGTGCTTTCTGTACAGCTAATTCTAAGACTTCATCGGTAGACGTAACTTTTGGCGCTGTTAATGGTTGTACACCCCAAACAAGTGTCAATTGACGGCTCGTCACATCAGATGAAGTTACCGCAACAACTGGCACACCAGGACGATATTTCGCGATAGCACGTGCTGTTGCACCACTTTCTGTCGGCGCTAAAATAGCTGACACTTGTAAGTTTAATGATGTATACGCAACTGATTGTGCAATTGCTTCTGTCATTGTTGCACCATTTTGTTTGCTACGCGCACGTACGATTTCTTTGTGATTTAATGTATCTTCAATACGTGATGCAATTTTATGCATTGTTTGAACAGACTCTACAGGGTATAAACCAGCAGCTGTTTCACCAGATAGCATAATTGCATCTGTCCCATCTAAAATTGCATTTGCCACATCACTTGCTTCTGCACGTGTTGGACGAGGATTGCGTTGCATTGAATCTAACATTTGTGTTGCTGTAATGACTGGTTTCCCTAGTTTATTACATTTTTGAATCAAGCTTTTTTGCACGACTGGTACTTCTTCTGCAGGAATTTCTACACCTAAGTCGCCACGTGCTACCATTAAACCATCTGAAACTTTTAAGATGCCATCAATATTATCGACACCCTCTTGGTTTTCGATTTTTGGAATAATACGAATATGTGCATCGTGACGTTCTAATAATTCGCGAATTTCTAATACATCTGATGGACGACGAACGAATGAAGCTGCGATAAAATCAACGCCTTGTTCAATACCAAATTCGATATCTGCCGCATCTTTTTCTGTAATCCCTGGAAGTTGAACAGATACACCTGGTACGTTTACACCTTTTTTGTTTTTTAATGTTCCAGCATTTTCAACTGTTGTGTGAATTAAGCCTTTTTCTTTGTCAGTTCCTGTTACGTGTAATTCGATTAAACCATCGTCTAATAGAATGACAGAACCTTCGTGAACATCCTCAATTAATTTTTCATATGTGATTGAAAATACTTCTGTTGTGCCAAGCACTTCTGTCATTGAAATATCAATTGTTTGACCTGTTACAAGTTCAATCGCGTCATTTTCCATATTATTTGTACGAATTTCTGGACCCTTCGTATCTAATAAAATACCGACAATTTTGCCTGTTTCTTTTGCGGCTTGACGAATGGCTTGAATACGTGCCGCATGCTCCTCATGAGAACCATGTGAAAAGTTTAAACGTGCAACATTCATACCTGATTCAATTAAGCTTACTAACGTTTCATGTGATTCACTTGCTGGACCGATTGTACATACAATTTTTGTTTTTCTCATTCGTTGAACACTCCCGTAAGTTAGATGGATAATTCTTTTGATAATTTAAACATTGCTTGATCTAAATGATGTTCTGTTTCAAATACTTCTTTCAAGTCATAGTCTACCACCGCTTGATTACGAATACCAACGGCACGGCCTCCGACATTATTCATTAACACTTCTACCGCATGTGCACCCATCATGCTTGCTAACACACGGTCACGCGCTGTTGGTGAACCACCTCGTTGAATATGACCCAATACAGAAACTCGTGTATCAATACCTTTGTCCAATAGAATGTTTTTCAGTTCATTCGCTGACATAACACCCTCTGCCACGATAATAATACTATGTTTTTTACCACGTTCTTTACCACGTTGCAAACGTTTGACCATTTCATCAATATTTGTCGCTTCTTCAGGAACAAGAATGGTTTCTGCACCACCTGCTAAACCTGCCCATAAGGCGATATCTCCCGCGTCACGCCCCATTACTTCAATAACAAATGTTCGATCATGTGATGTAGCCGTATCTCGGATTTTATCAATTGCTTCAATGACTGTATTTAATGCTGTATCAAAACCAATCGTATAATCCGTGCCTCGAATATCATTATCAATCGTCCCTGGCACACCTACTGTAGGGAAACCTTTTTCACTCAGTGCTAATGCCCCGCGATAAGAGCCATCTCCACCGATTACGACAAGGCCTTCCATACCTGCTGCGCGCATACGCTCAATTGCTTGCAGTTGCGCTTCGTCTTCTTTAAATTCCAATGACCTAGCAGAATGAAGCATCGTACCACCGCGTTGGATAATATCCCCAACATCACCGATTTCAAGTAGTTTAAATTCGCCTTCCATCAATCCTTGGTAGCCCTGGTAAACACCAACGACTTCCATTTCATGATAAATTGCTTTACGAACAACTGCACGTACGGCTGCATTCATACCTGGTGAATCGCCACCACTTGTTAAAACACCAATTTTCTTCATAGGATGACCTCCTAATAGTCAGTTAAAACAAAGATGGGCTGAACATAGCAGTTTGCTATGACTCAGCCGAATCATTCATCGAGATAATTAGAGCTTATACGAGAAATATCTCGTATGAGGTCTAACATCTCTCTCTATGTTCTATCATACCGATTTCTTGTCAGTTTGGAAATAATTATTGTGTAAAAATACCGATTTCTCGATATTTTTTATATCGGTCCTCAATTAATTCTTCTTTTGAAAGCGCTAACAGCTCTGTTAAGGACTTTTCGAGCGTTTCTTTCACAAATGTAGCTTGCTGTTTCGGGTCTTTTTGTGCCCCACCTAATACTTCTGGAATAATTTCATCGATAATATGCATATCTTTTAAATCGGGCGCTGTAATACGCATTGCCTCTGCGGCTTGCTGTGCCTTTGAACCATCACGCCACAAAATAGAAGCTGCCCCCTCTGGTGAAATAACAGAAAATGTTGAATTCGTCAACATATGCAGACGGTTGGCAACACCTAATGCTAGTGCGCCACCACTTCCCCCTTCACCAATGACAATACTAATTACCGGTACAGTTAAGCCCGCCATTTCGACTAAATTACGTGCAATTGCTTCACTTTGCCCACGCATTTCAGCTTGACTACCTGGATAAGCGCCTTTTGTATCAATAAAGCACACAATTGGACGATTAAATTTCTCTGCTTGTTTCATTAAGCGTAGTGCTTTGCGATAGCCTTCTGGGTGTGGCATCCCAAAGTTACGACGGACATTTTCTTTTGTATCACGGCCACGTTGATGACCAATAATTGTAACAGGCACATCGTTCAATGACGCAATCCCACTAACGATTGCTGCATCATCGCCAAACTGACGATCACCATGTAGCTCAATGAAATCATCAAAAATAAATTCCACATACTCAAGCGTTGTTGGACGATCTGCCATACGTGCTACTTGCACACGGTCCCAAGGTTTTAAGTTTGTGTAAATATTTTTCTCAAGAACGCTGAAGCGCTGTTCTAGCTGTGCAATCTCTTCGCTAAAATCTAGCGCTTCTGTTGTCGTTAATTTTTTTAATTCATCAATTTTGGCACGTAGCTCAATTAATGGTTTTTCAAATGATAACGGTTGCTTAGCCATGATGTGCTGCCCCTTTCGTATGTAATTTCACAAATGTGCTTAATGTTTGACGCATATTTTTACGTTCGATAATGGCATCTAGTTGGCCATGCTCTAATAAAAACTCTGCTGTTTGGAAATCATCTGGTAATTTCTCGCGTACCGTTTGTTCAATCACTCGACGACCTGCAAAGCCAATTAAAGCTTGTGGTTCTGCTAAATTGATATCTCCTACTGATGCAAAACTTGCTGACACACCACCTGTTGTTGGATGCGTCATTACTGAAATAAATAATAATCCTTTATCCGCATGACGTTTAAGCGCAACACTTGTTTTTGCCATTTGCATTAATGACAATACCCCTTCTTGCATACGTGCGCCACCACTTGCTGTGAAAATAATAAACGGTACCCCAAGTTCCGTTGCTGTTTCCACTGCACGTGTAATTTTCTCCCCTACAACTGATCCCATCGATCCCATGCGAAAATGAGCATCCATTACAGCAACGACTACTTGTTCGCCGCCAATTCTACCTTTTCCTGTAACAATCGCTTCTGTTAAGCCTGTTTTTTGTTGATCAACTTTTACTTTTTCAAGATAACCCGGAAATTCTAATGGATTGGCTGAATCTAACGCAGCATCTAACTCCACAAATGAGCCTTCATCTAGCGTAATTGCCAAGCGATCTTGTGCATGCATTTTATGATGATGGCCACAACGGTCGCATACCCCAAATACTTCCGTAAAATCTGCTTTTTTCATTACATGATTACATTTTTCACAGTTTAACAAATCTTCCGTTAAACGCGCGTCATCATGCGGCATTGCAAAATGTTTTTTCTTTTTGCCTTTTTTAAAAATCTCTCGAATATTCATAAACTATCGCTCCTTCGCTAATGTGTCTACCCATTCCTCATACGCTTCAAGCGCTAAGGCAGGTTGGCCCATTCGTAAATTGCTTAAAAATCGCTCTAAATGAACTTTTTCGTTCTCCGTCGTAGTACCTTGATACGGACGAAGTGCATATTGATTTAGCAATAACCAAATTTTATAAACAAGACGATTGTTCGTCGCCACAATCATTTCGCGAATAATATCTTCACGCATGACCGTTTGACCTTCGATTACATTATGTAAAAGACTTTCCCATACCGGCGATTTACATAGGTTTTCATCCAGCGCTACCATACAAATAGCATCACGCTCTAAAATGCGCTGTGTTGAAAAAACATAACCACTTTCAGCTTCATCTGGCAAAATAAACTGTGCAAGCACTTCAACAAGTTGGTGATTACGATAATCCGATAAATAGGTGCCTCCACCCTGGCGCGTTTGAATTAAGCCAAGTAATTCCATACTACGCAGTGCCTCACGAACCGACGAACGCCCCACACCTAGTCGTTCCGCTAACACACGCTCTGAAGGTAATTTATCACCTGGTTTAATTCCTTCTTCTTGAATAATTCCTTTTAAGTCATTCACTGTTTCAATAAACACTTTTGATTTTGATTGATTTTCTGTCATCCCGATCTCTCCTTAGCAAATAGCTAACAAAAGTGGTCTGACCACTTTTTATTAGCATACCGAAAAATATTCCATTCGTAAAGAAAAAACTGTGCCAAAAGCACAGTTTTTAATACCTAGTAGTAATTTAAACTTCTAAAATACGTTCAATTTGTTTGATAATGAGTTGGCTCTTACCATTACGTCGTTCTACTTTACCACGTACAATAACCGTCATCTCTTCTTCAACCCATGACATCACCGCTGCATAATCGCGTGGGAATAGTGTTGATGAGATACTTCCTTCTTCATCTTCTAATTGCAAAAAGGCCATTGGCTCTCCTTTTTTTGTACGAATCTGTTTTTTACTTTGTATAAGTGCAATCAATTGAACATGAGAATCTGCATTTGCATAACTAATATCTTTTGTCGTTACACTATCAATACTAAGTGATTTTTTTAACGACATAATAGGATGTGGTGATAAATAAAACCCGAGCACTTCTTTTTCGTATTCTAGCTTTTGTTTTTCTGTCAGGGCTTCTGCTTTTGCGTACTTAGGTGTTCCAAATAAAGCAATATCTTGAAAATCTTCACTCTCATCTGCTAAATCTGACTGTAAAGTAGCTTGTGCAATGGCCCCTTTAATCGATGCTAAAAGTACGGCGCGGTCTTTTCCAAATTCATCGAATGCGCCCGCTTTAATTAATGGCTCAAGCGCTGCTTCTTTAAATTGTTTTGCTGGAAAATCTGCAGCCATCGCATATAAATTGGTCCATGTAGCACGCTCGTTTTTCCGCAAATAATTTAGTTCCTCTAAAAATGCTTTTGGCACGCCCCGTATCGCGCCTAATGCAAAGCGAACATCCCCATTTTCAACATGGAATCCCTTGCCACTTTTCGTAATCGATGGTGGTAATAGCTTAATGCCACGCTCCTTTATCTCTTGCATAAAAGCTGTTGTTTTGTCTTTATCTCCAAGAACCGAAGACAGTAAGGCTGCATAAAAGTATGGTGCAAAATTCGCTTTCAAATAGGCCATTTGATATGTGATTACACTATAGGCAGCAGAATGGGATTTTGGGAACCCATAATCCGCAAAACGAACGATTAAATCATAGATATTATTTGCAATATCTTGATCAAAGCCTTGCTTTAAAGCTCCTTTAACGAAATGTGCACGCTCTTGATCTAATGTTTCACGTTTCTTCTTACTAACTGCTCGGCGTAATAAATCCGCTTCGCCCATGGTAAAACCAGCAAAGCGGCTGGCAATTTGTAAAATTTGCTCCTGATACACGATGACACCATACGTTTCAGCTAAAATAGGACGCAATGCTTCATGTGGCATTTCGGCCGTTTCTATACCATGCTTACGACGTGCATAAATCGGAATAAAATCCATTGGCCCTGGACGATATAATGCATTGATTGCAATAATATCTGTAAACTGCGTTGGTGCGATTTCCCGTAATGCCTCTCGCATACCAGTCGACTCTAACTGGAATACACCTAATGTGTCGCCACGACGTAGCAATTCAAATGTTTTAGCATCATGTAATGGGATTTTTTCGAATTTTAATGTTTTCCTAGTGTCCGCAAAAATCATATTTCGAATCATTTCAAGGGTTGTTAAATTACGCAAGCCTAAAAAGTCCATTTTTAATAAGCCTACTTGCTCTACTTCTTGCATTGGCCACTGCGTCAAATACAATCCTTCATGCCCTTTTTCGATTGGCACTGTTTCAACAAGTGGCTCCGGTGACAATACGACACCTGCCGCATGAGTAGAAGCATTTCGTGGTAGTCCCTCTAAACGAAGTGCTACCGAAACGATGCTGTCATGCTGTGGACTTTGCTCACGCCACTGTCTAAGACCGCCTTCTGCTAATGCCTGTTTAAGGGTAGAACCTGGCTTAGATGGTACAAGAGAAGATAAGTGTGATAATTCTTCCATTGTTAAGCCAAACATCCGCCCTACATCACGTAACACTGCTTTTGCAGACAATGTACCAAATGTAATGATTTGCGATACATAATTTGCGCCATATTTTTCAGCTACATAGTGAATCACTTCTTGTCGACGATGATCGGCGAAATCGACATCAATATCCGGTAGCGTCACACGCTCTGGATTTAAAAATCGCTCAAATAATAAGCCATATTTTAATGGATCAATATCTGTAATTCGTATTGCATACGCAACAAGGGAGCTTGCTGATGACCCACGACCGGGTCCTGTTAAAATCCCGCGCTTTCTCGCATACTCAATATAATCAGCCACAATTAAAAAGTAATCTGCATAGCCCATTTTATTAATAATTGATAATTCATAGCGTAGTCGCTCCGCATAATCCGCTGTAATTTGTCCAAAGCGTTTGACAAGGCCCGCTTCACATTGCTGTTTTAAGCGACTTTCCGCGGTTTCCGCTTCAGCTAATGGGAATTTAGGCATATGAAATGTCACAGTCGGCAACTCTAATTGGCAATCTGCTAAAAAATCATACATTTGTGTTTGCCACATGGGGCGATCTATAAACCATTCCGTTAGTTGCTGCGCCGTTGGTACATATTGATAACGAGCGGTTTCTTCCAATGCTTCTCGCTCATTTAACTTTTGACCACTTTCAATTGCCTGCGCAATTTCAAATGCCAATACATCTTCTTCTTCTAAAAATGTGCTTCTATGTGTCGCACCTATCGGTAAATTCAAATTACTACAAAGTTCCTCGTAATACGTTTCTTCTATCGATTTATGCCCCCCAGGACGCGCGACTCCAGCAATGCAATCTTCTAGCCATAAAGCTTTTAACGTTGCTAAATCTTCTTTCGGGTCACTTAACCATGTTGCATCGCATAATGGTATCATTGCTTTTAATCCTACTCGGTAGCCTTGTAGCCATTTAAGTGGAATATCTCCATGTTCACGTAACGAACTAGCAGATGATAATTTTAATAATTGCCCATAACCTTGGACATCTTTCGCATAAACAATGAGCTGTCTTCTATGTTGTGACACTGTTACATGCAATGTTAAGCCAATAACTGGCGACAAACCTGCATTTTTTAACGCATGCCAAAAAGGCAGCACACCATAAAGCTTTGAATTGGTGATTGCTGCCAATTGGACCTGTTGCTGTGTCATTTTTTGTGTCAATTCATCGATACGAATCGTACTTTGTAACATATCCGCGGCCGTAACTATTTCTGTATAGACGACGTTCATCGTATCAACCTCTTTTCTTTTACTGCTGTTTACATAACGCTTCAATCGCTTGAATAACATCATCCGCTTCTGACCAATCATAAATCGTCGCACCCGCTGCTACAGGGTGACCACCTCCGCGGAACTGTTTCGCAATTGTGTTGATTACTGGGCCTTTTGAACGTAAACGAATACGAATTTGATCGTCCTCTTCTACAAACATTGCCCATGCAACAATACCTTTTGCATTTCCTAGTGAAGGGACAAGATTATTGGTTTCCTCAACCGTTACATCAAACTGCGCTAATAGCTCCTTCGTTAGCTTGATGTATCCTGCACCATTGTCGTCCATTGAAAAGTTTTGATAAATATAACCTTGTAGTTGTAATACATTGCATGATACTTCATACATGCCATTAAATAATGCCGAGCGGTCAAAATCATAGTCAATTAATTCTGCAACTGTATTAAATGTTAATTCAGTTGTACTTGGATATTGGAAACGCCCTGTATCCCCTACAATTCCGGCGAATAAATAACGTGCTGATTCAGCGGTTAATGTCCATTCAGCTGTTTTAGCCAAATCAAAAATCATTTCTGAACATGAGCTCGCATCCGTATTCACCCAGCGCATATCACCATACTTATCTTCATTTGGATGATGATCAACCTTAATTAAATAAGCACCCGTTGTATAACGTTGATCGTCTACACGGTCTGTATTCGCTGTATCCGTTACAATAACTAATGCTCCCTCATATGCTGCATCATCTACGCCTGTTGGTTTCCCTAAATAATCAAGCGGTGCACTATGTAAGCCTGTCGTATAAATCATTTTATGTGGATAGTTCGTGCGTAGTAATGATGCTAATCCTAATTGTGAGCCATATGCATCTTCATCTGGACGTACATGACGATGAATAATAATCGTATCATATTGTTCAATTTTCTCGATAATCTCTTGCTTCATAAAATCATCTCCCTAACATCTTTTTCTTTCATTTTAAAGGAAAACCTTGGTATTAAAAAGTAGGCAACCTCGATAAAGTCGAAATTGCCTACTTTTTTATGTTTTAGCGTTCTAACAATTGGAATGTAATCATTGCTTTTGCGACAAGTACATCATCAGAAAATGCTTCAAAATCCATTTTAACCACTTTACGGCTCAAATTCAGAATACGTGGTACGACACGTACTTGTTTTTCCATTTGAACAGGTTTCATGAAGTAAATCGTCATATTTTCAACGAGACTTTCACCACGCTTCGTTTTTTTCAACGCCTGCGCACCTGCTTCTACTAATAGTGTTGTAAATGCACCATTTGAAATGGCACCAAACTGATTCGTCATTTGTGGTGTCACCGTAAAATCAACAACTGTATCCATGAAATCTTCAGACATTTGAATTTCATTTTTCACTAAATCATCGATTGTTTCACCATGTTGTGGCTGACGCTGTGCCATTTGCAATGCTTTTAAAACATCTTGACGGCTGACAACACCTTGTAAAACACCATGCTCATCTGCAACTGGTAATAAATCAATGCCTTCCCAAATCATACGGTGACCAGCTGTTGCGACACTTGTTTTCATTGTAACTGTAATCGGATTACGCGTCATTAAACGGTCAATTGATTCATTTTCTTGCTTACCAATTACGTCTTTTGACGTCACAATCCCCACGATTTTTTGATGCTTATCAACGACTGGATAACCACCATGCGTTGTTTTTGAATTCAATTCATTGAAATCTTCAACCGTCGCATTTACCTTTAAATAAGAGGTGTCTTGAATGGCTACGACAATATCTTCAATTAACAGAATTTCTTTTTTGATTAATTGATCATAGATGGCTCGATTAATCATTGTAGCAACTGTAAACGTGTCATAACTTGATGAAATAATCGGTAATTCTAATTCATCTGCTAATTGTTTTGTACTTTCCGATGCATCAAAGCCACCTGTAATTAATACAGCTGCGCCAGCTTTTAATGCCGCTTCATGCGTATCACTACGGTTACCGACAATTAATAAACTCCCGGCATCTGTATAACGCATCATATCGTCCATTTTCATGGCACCAATAACGAATTTCGTTAATGTTTTGTGTAAACCGCCCTTGCCACCAAGAACTTGTCCATCCACAATATTAACAATTTCCGCCATCGTTAACCGTTCAATATTTTCTTTTTTCTTCTTTTCAATACGAATCGTTCCTACACGCTCAATCGTACTAACAAGTCTTCTATTTTCCGCCTCTTTGATCGCGCGATATGCTGTTCCTTCGCTTACAGCCATGTCTTTTGCGATTTGACGTACTGAAATCTTGTCACCTACTGGTAGAGATTCGATGTACTGAATAATTTTCTCATGTTTTGTAACCAAAAAATCACCTAATTTCCAACGTCTTTCTACCTTTTAGTGTACCATAACTTAACAACAATCACGTAGTTTTGGCAGCGAAAAAGCTGTAATTCCGCTGATTTTCTGTTATAGTTCTACTTCATCTCCAGCTGAAAGCACTTTCACTTCCGAAGAATGAACTAACTCTACAAATTGTTGCGGATCTTGTTTAATATATGGGAACGTATTGTAGTGAATTGGCACAACTGTTTTTGGTTTCAAAAATTCAACCGCTGTCGCCGCATCTTCAGGTCCCATTGTAAAATTATCCCCAATCGGTAAAAAAGCTAAATCGATTGGATGACGTTCTCCAATTAACTTCATATCGCTAAATAAAGCCGTATCGCCTGCATGATAAATCGTTTTATCTTCAATAAATAATAAAATCCCTGCTGGCATCCCTGTGTAAACAATTTGCTGATCTTCTGTTGTATAAGAGGAGCCATGGAATGCTTGTGTCAGCTTCACTTTACCAAAATCAAACTGCGCGGCGCCACCAATATGTAGCGGATGTGTTTTTAAGCCTTTCCAAGATAAAAATGTACATAATTCATCTGGTGCAATAATAAGTGAATCATTCGCTTTTGCAATTTCAACCGTATCGCCAACATGATCATTATGGCCATGAGATAAAATAATAACGTCCGGTTTTTGATCAGCCACCTTTAAATCGGTTAGATCATTGCCGTTAATAAATGGGTCAATTAAAATTGTCTTGCCATTTGTCTCAATTTTTACTACTGAATGTCCATGATAACTTACTTTCATTTTTATGCCTCCCTCTATAAATGTTGATATATCAATGGCTCACGCCATTTTTGAGTGTCAAAAAAATATTTTCCAACACGCATATCTAACTTAATTTTGTATTAATTGATA